>JACMRC010000209.1 GCA_014376655.1 Mucilaginibacter sp.
AAGCCCAGCGCCGCAAGCTTACCAGCCATTACCTCGCTAATTTTGCGGTACGAGTCAAATGTCCAACCCGCAACGTGGGGGGTTAAAATAACTTTGCCTGATTTTTTCAGATCATCAAACCACTCCTGCTCGGCCAGTGCCGGGAATTTTTCTACCTCCAGCACATCCAATCCCGCGCCCATGATCTTGCCTTCTTTTATTGCGTTTAAAACCGCCCTAACCTTTGCCACCTTACCGCGCGATGTGTTGATAAAGAATATAGGTTTCTTGAAATGGAACAACAACTCATCATTAATCATGCCGTCGGTTTCTTTAGTTAGCGGCACGTGTATGCTCAGTACATCGCTATGCTTCACTATTTCTTCCATGCTTACCTCGCGGGCGTAGCGGTCGCTAAAGCCGGTTTTATATTTATCGTATGCAATAACTTCAACCTCAAAACCACTTAGCTTTTTTGCAAAGCTTTTACCCATAAACCCATATCCAATTACACCTACGGTTTTACCTTTTAACTCAAACCCACGGTTGGCCTCACGCTTCCATTCGCCATTGCGAATCTCGGCATCGGCAGTATTAAAATGGTTCATTAACGAGAGCAGTAAACCTACCGCATGTTCGCCTACCGCGTCCATATTCCCTTCGGATGCATTGATTAGGCTGATGTTTTTTTCTGCAGCGTATGCCTCATCTATATTGTCCATACCGGCACCGGCACGGCAAACAAACCGGAGGTTGGTGGCAGCATCAATTAGCGGCCTGTCCACATTAAATTTAGAGCGGATAACCAGCCCGGCGTAGCCGGCAATAATTTCCAAAGCGCCATCCAGTTTAATAGTCGGCTGATAATCGCATACGTAGCCCAGAGCTTCAGCCTGCTCAATAAATATAGGGTGAATATCGTCGGCGATAAGGATTTTGTTGTTATTCATTTATTTTATTTAAGGCCAAATCTTTCTTTAATTTCTTTCATTACATCCTCGTGAGCATAAACATTTCCATTTTCTATCTCTCGTAAGCCCTGTTCAATATCGTCTTTTACAGATTGCGGTAAATCATCATAAAAGTCTTTCCCGGAAATATTTTGCGATTGTAAATCCATGGCCAAATATACATAACGAAAGATTAACTACTTTTGATTATGACTAACCTATCCGTCAAAAAATCAATACTTACAGCATTTTACATTGTATGCAGCATCCTGACTACTAAAGCACAGGACGCCATTACTAAAGTCGCCCCACCACTCTTCAACTTCTACAGCAAATCATTAGATTGCAACGGCATCCTGATCCGTTCATCCGCCGAAGTTGACGATAAAGCCCTGCAAGTTGCCGCGCAAAAAATCAACCT
Source organism: Mucilaginibacter sp. (assembly GCA_014376655.1). Classification (GTDB taxonomy): domain Bacteria; phylum Bacteroidota; class Bacteroidia; order Sphingobacteriales; family Sphingobacteriaceae; genus Mucilaginibacter. The sequence continues at coordinate 1,351 of JACMRC010000209.1, forward strand.
AATGCTGGCTAACATCCCCAACGTACGGCATAACCTGGCGCAATGGGGTGCCGAGGTTCATATCATCAGCAAAAATCAGCAAACGTCTGACTTGCCTGAGCTTCAGGATCAAAAAGGGGTATCGTATGTTGACAACGGCGTGACTACTAATATCGATGCCCGTACCCGAGGTTTGGGTGGTATCTATACCTCGTGCGGCGAAGAGAACTTACTCAACTTGCCCGGCGATCGTTATGCTGGTGGATCAGACATTTGCTCGCACGAATTTGCACACAATATCATGAATTATGGGTTGGATGACTCGTTACAAAAAAAAATAGGACTACAATATAAATTAGCCATGAAAAAAGGTTTATGGCCCGGAGCTTACGCCGCAGTTGATGCCGGCGAATACTGGGCCGAACTTTCCATGTGGTACTTTGGCGCACACGGCGAATTTTTAAAAGGCACTAAGTTGCCTGCACCCGGCCCGGAAGGGCTAAAGGCTTATGATCCGGAAGGCTATAATTTGTTGGAATCTATTTATTCTGGCAAGTTAAAAAATGCAATAACAGATGTAGCACCGGGTAAAGTAATGTCTGAGGGTTCAAAATCGGCAGCGGTAAATATCAAGGCCAGGTTAATGTTTACCAACAACACGCCGCAAAAATTAAAACTGTTTTGGATAGATTATGTGGGCAAGGCTCGGGCCTATGGAACGCTATCGCCTTATAATAAAGCCATACAAAAGACTTTTGTGGGCGATGTATGGCGAGTTGAAACAGAAAAAGGCAAAATTGTAGGCTATTATGCTGCTGCCACGCCTTACGCCATGGTAACACTGCAATAACATTATTGGCGGCCTGCAGTAACCTGTTGGGTTATCTTAACAAAATCGGCCACGGTTAAGCGTTCGGCGCGTAGATCCAACAACGGCTCTTCGGTCATTTTTTCTTTGTTGATGATAGACGACAGCGCGTTTCTCAAGGTCTTTCTACGTTGGTTAAACCCCGCTTTCACTACTTGCCAAAAAAGCCTTTCGTCGCAATCTAAATCTGCCACCTCGTTACGGGTTAACCTTATTACTGCTGATAGTACTTTAGGTGGCGGATTAAACACACCGGCCTTTACAGTAAACAAATACTCCACCTTATAATAAGCCTGTAAAAACACGCTTAGTATGCCATATTCTTTGCTTCCTGCTTTGGAGGCGCAGCGCTCGGCAACCTCCTTTTGGAACATGCCTACAACCTCAATCACCTGCTGGCGGTTATCAAGGACTTTAAAAAGTATTTGTGAGGAGATATTATAAGGAAAGTTACCAATAATGGCAAACGGACCGTTAAATCGCGCGGCAAAATCCATTTGCAAAAAATCGGCATTGATCAGTCTATCGCCAAGCTTAGGGTACTTCTTTTGCAGGAACTCGTAGCTTTCGGTATCAATATCAATCAGCGACACTTCATACTCAGGGCGCTCCAATAAAACATCCGACAGGATGCCCATACCCGGGCCAACTTCCAACACCTGGCTGTAGCGGTTTTCGGGGTGCAGGCTGTCCACTATCTTGGTGGCGATATTTTTATCGGTAAGAAAGTGCTGACCTAAATGTTTTTTTGCCCGTACTAATGTCATTATAAATGGATTATTTGAGCAAATTACGTCATATTTGTGCTTTAATCAGGAATGCTGAGCCTAAAATCTTTTTAATTTAAGGTGAAAGGTAAAAGCTGAAAGGTAAAAGGTTGTAAATCGGTGACATCAAAAACCCATCGGTGTAATCAAAAAGAACATCATGAATAAACTTAAAATAGGCATAAGCATAGGCGACGTTAACGGCTTTGGTTTGGAGATAATTATCAAAACACTTGCCGATAGCATGATCTATAATTATTGCACGCCAATTGTTTACGGGCATACCAAAGTCGCATCGTTTTACCGCCGCGTTACCGAGGCTAGCGAGCTTAATTTTAATGTAATAGATCATCCATCACAAGCGCAACCTAAACGCGCTAATATGATAAACTGCTGGGAAGAGGATGTAAAAATTGAGCCGGGCGTTGCTAATAAAGAGGTGGGCAAGTTTGCTTTTATGTCGTTAGAGCGTGCAACTGCCGACTTGAAAAATGGCGATATCGACGCGTTAGTTACTGCCCCTATCAACAAAGACACTATACAAAGCGAGGATTTTAATTTCCCCGGCCATACCGA
>JACMRC010000210.1 GCA_014376655.1 Mucilaginibacter sp.
AGCGCATCGGCAAAAGCAAGCTCATTGGCCGTTTGCAAAACGTAGATCTCCTTGCCTATCATTACCCTGCCCGAGCCGGTGCCAATAATAACATTAGCGTTAGCCCGTATGCCTGTCAGCACCAAACAAATAAATACTACTGCTTTAAGTACTTGTTTACTCATTATACTTATTTAATACAGGTTACTACTACCAGGTTTATCGAACAGGCAAAATACCCTTCATTATCTGCTTGTTGTAATGCAGTGTAAAACTGCTTGTATTCATCATTAGTTATATAATCATTCTCTGCGGCTTCAGTAGCCATCTTCTCTACCCACAGATATTGATTTGCCTCATCCAATGTACTTAATACAAACGGATGTATCTCAAGCTTTATATTGTTAAACTCAGCTTGTTTTAAATACCCGGTTAGTTTACGTGCCGCAAAACCATTATTTATTTTAGCATCGGTAAGGTAGTTGTTTATCTTTTTTTGTACTTCAACAAATGGGGTATAAAAAGTTAAGCTATGCCAATCGGTTTCAATAATTACAAAAGGGCTGCCGGGCTTTAATATGCGGTAAATCTCGTCCACTACTTTTTGAGGCTCTTTAAGGTGTTGTATAACGCGCTCTGTACGCAAGCCTGTTATGCTCGCATCTGCAAGTGGTAAAGGATAAGCTTCTGATAGTATAAACGCTATGTTACTTATGTCTTTAGCATCATCCTTACCCTGGTTAACCATTACCGGGTCATGGTCTATACCGATAACCTTCACATCTTTACCCACAATTTTGGCTAATTCAATTACATCTTTACCTGCACCGCAGCCCAGGTCAACAATGGAGCCTGTATTTATATTATTAAAGTATGTGTATGATGCCTCTTTCAGGTTAACTAATAATCGCCTGGAATTTTGCAAGTAATTGATATCGTAATGTTTCTCAGACATTATGCAGTTAGTTTAATGTTATAAAAAATTTAAATCGCGTTCGTTAAAATCCACCTCTAAAAAGTCCTGGTTTGCTGAAGCTATAACGGCAGACAGGTCCCATTCATCTAATCGTGGTATACTCAAAGCAAAGTGTATAGTTATTTCCCGCTGCTTTAGCTCGGTAATGGTCCAATCGTCGGTATAGGTCCTCATTTTAAATATGGCCTGTCGGTCATTTTCGGTAGCCTTGCTTAACGTAGTTAGGTCATTCAATACCATCGCGGTAGCAATAAGGTCAAGCTTAGGGTAATAAAATGTGCCATTGTTGCCAATACTATCTATCAACACCATGCCACAATTAACAACAGGCTGCACCGTATATGGGGCACATAGTGCAAACAGTGTTTGTATGTCCAATTGTGCCGCAATAGCAATGCCGGTACGTATTAATAAAGGCGTACCAATGCCATAGCCTGCTAATTCTTGCGAGTTCCATAAACCGCAGACTTCGCCGGTACCACGGTGCGCATATTCCCAAACCAGTTTATGTATGCCCGGGTCAAGTATACTTACTGCCTGCTCTATAGGCAGCCGCTCTGTACCGCCCGATACATGGACACGCGCCCCGCCATATATGCGTTTGCCATCCATAGCTTCAACTACTATTACAAATACAGCAGGATTGGTTGTCCAGCCG
>JACMRC010000211.1 GCA_014376655.1 Mucilaginibacter sp.
AAAATATCTTTCAAAAAATATAACCAGGCCCAATACGGCTAATATACCTATGGGTACCATTACCCAACCGCCTTTAATAATTAATTCGCCAAAACGAAGTTCCTGGTGTGGGATGGCTGCCAACTGCTGTGCGGCGTGGTTGGCCGTATCTATTACCTTGTTAACGGTGTCTGTAACTGCTTGCATTAATGTGTGGGTTATTTATTTGGTATAATTTCTATTGCGTAAGCGTCGCCACCAGGTACTTTACCTGATTCTATCGCGCCAAACGCAAAATTTCGTGCTTCTTCCTTAGTGGCATAATGCCCAATTGATATATGATAAAGTGTACCCGTCGCATCTGTTACCCATCTTGGATCAAGCCCTGCTTTCTTTAACTTTTTAATAGCTGCATTAGCATCAGCAATAGTAGTGGCATTAGCCGCATACACCTCAAAACGTCGGGTGCCCACAGCGTCTGATGGTGCGGCCTGTACTTTGGTATTTGTCTCCAGCTTGTCCATAGCGGTAACCGGTTTATCTGCCTGTACAATTCTTGGTTTGGTAACTACCGGTTTACCTATTGCGGTAGTAGATGTAGGTGGTAAAATAATAGTTTCTTTTTTAGGCGTAGTTACCGTTTGCGACAGGATAACCTCTTTCTTTTTAGGCGGAACTACAGATGCGAATACCTGTTTTTTAGGCGCAGGTGCTTCTGTTTGTGATATGATCACTTCCTTCCTTTTTGGTAGTGCAGCTGGTTGCGTAACTATCAATTCTGTCTTTTTTGGTGCTGTTGTTGCCACTTTTGTAGTTGCAACAGTATCCTTTTTAATAGCTGCAAGGCTATCCTTTTTCAGCGAGTCGGCTTTTGCAAGGCTATCAGTTGCTATTGTATCAGGTTTAGACACTACAACCGGTTTTGGTTTAATGCTGTCTACAACAATAGTTTTATGCTTCCAGAAAACCATCTTCGCAAACGTGTCCGGATTATACTGATGCAAGGCAAATACACCCAGTGCTATAACCACTACTGATATAAATATCACCAGCAATAACATCAGCGGGCTTTTCCTTGTCTCTTCCTCTTCTTCCGCCGTCTCAAAAAAATCTGGCGATACACCGACTACTTCCTCTTCCTGGCGGTAAACATGGCCAGGCTCTTGCACAGATGCAGCCTCTTGTTGTCCTTCTTCGGTTACTGTAGGTTTTGATGGTGCCAGCTTAGGCGGGAAATTCAACTCAACCTTAGGGCGTTCTTCCACAGGTTTTACATCGCCAACCTTATTTATGCTGATAGGCTCGAAACCATAAAAAATGGTATCGTCAATTATTTTTTCGGCAGGCTTAAAAGTTAATTGGGCAAGCTCGGTATAAAAAAAGCCCAGGTTGCCAATGGGCACTTCGCCTATAAGGGCCTGTTGCTTTAAGTTGGTTATGTATTTTTCAGCAAAATATTTGGCCGATGCTACAGATATATTTTTTTTAACAGCAATGTATTCGGCCAGCGCGTCGTCGTCTATCGACTGTACATCAAACTGCACTTGGTGGTAGGGAGGGTAGAATTTGCGTTCGGCTTCATCATAATGGCCGCTCATGCGCACCTGCACAAAATACCCAAGGCCCGGTACACTAACCTCGCCCTGCTGCATTAGCAATTCACCTAAATAAAAGCCTACATCCATTCGTTAAAAGTAACGGTTAATTATATAAGTTCAAAACCTGCCAACGGCAGGCTGGGCTCTAAAAACTAAAGCTCGCACCGCCAAATATATTAAATCCGTAGTCAGGATAATGCACCCAGGTTTGATTTGTTGAATTTAAAATGTTATTAACACGTCCAAAAATTGAGATCTGCTTGTTTACCTTATATTCAACACTGCCGCTCAAATCGGCAAACGAACTGATATCTATGATATTAATGCCCGGCGCAGGTACAACACCCGCCGCAGTGGTTACCGTAAAGCCATACGTGCGGTCATAACTTGAACCGCGGAACACTAACGAACCCGTTACTTTAACTTTATCATTTATGGTGAAAGCTGTACCGGCAGTAAGTTTAAACTTAGGCAGATTCCATGCTTGCGCCTCTGTAGCCATTTTATAATCTTTAAATTCAACACGGCCAAAAACATCAACATCGCCTGATGCTTTGTAATCCAGTTCGCCGTTAAAGCCGCTTACGGTAGCGTTGCCGTTATCATATATAACGGTGAAACGGTTACCTGTCGCAACAAAGTCGTTAACAAACAACGGCATGTTTTTCACGCTGTTTCTAAATACATCAGCTTTAAAGCCAAGGCCGGGTGCAAGGGTGCCTTTAAGGCCCGCGCTCAGGTCCAGTTTATCAACCGAGTTTTGGATCAGCAGGTTTTTGCCCAGGAACGGGTTAATGCCAAAAAAGTCTCTTAATGATGATTTGTTTACATCGCCTTTGGCCTCAACAAATACGCGTACATATTTGGGTATAACCTGGTACTCTAACTTAGCCGCAGGGAAAATAGAGTAACGGCTGGCAAAGCCAAACTCGTCAACAATGTTTACGCCGGCATCAATTTTATAATTTTCGCCCTGGAACTTGATGTATGGATTTGCCCTTACTATACTGTTGTTATACGAGTATAAGCTGTCCTTTTGTGTACTCAGATCTAACGAAACGGCCAACCCGGTATAAAACTGGTTAATAGTTTGGTTCACA
>JACMRC010000020.1 GCA_014376655.1 Mucilaginibacter sp.
ATTTTTTTAAAGGCGTATATGGCCGCGCTCCTATTAACAATAAAATAATAACGCTAAGGCAGCTAATTAACATAGTAGGATATATAGTTGGGCCTATTAATCTATACATCGTTCCGAAGTATGGATAATCATGTGCGGTATTTATAAAGCGTGACCCTCCTTTTGTAAAAGCCTCGGTATAACCATAAGTAGCGAACAGAATTATAATGACCGAGCAAAAAAGCATCAATTTGGTTACTCTTTCTAAAAACAAGGCTTTATTATAAGTGCTAAAGTGATAACTTAAAATAGTGAAGAGGATAAGCAGGTAAAACCTCCCGGCGCTTTCTAGTATGGCCGAATTGTCACGGCTTAATACAGAACTAAGCAGGTCAAATGCCAGGTATACCAATACAATTATTATAAAATTGCGGTTGTGTTTTAAATTATAGCCAATAAGCTTTTTATATGGGATAAAAGGATTCAGCAATAAAAAGATAACCTCGGTGAGTTGAAGTTTTGTGCCCATTTGCCTGACATGAATCAGGTTGGTGAAAAATACAGATACAATTAACAACGCACATAAAAAGTTGAAGATAGTATTGCTGATGCTTTTATTATTGTTTAAAAGCGGAAGGTTATTTGTCATCTTTATTAAGTAGCCGGGGTTTTATAGCTACAATATTAGTAAACCAACATGTAAATCAGCTAAATAATCAACTATTTATCGTGCAGAAATATTTATGAAAAAATATCTTGCTAAGTATTTGACAATTAAAGTAAAGTTGCTATCTTTGCCGTCCCTTAACGGGGGAACTAATATGCCTTGAACGAAGCCCTACTGCTTCGATGGGCACAAATAACATAAAGAAATGTCAGGATTAATTGGTAAAAAAGTAGGAATGACCAGCATATTCGACGACTCAGGGAAAAACATCCCTTGTACAGTTATCGAAGCTGGCCCTTGCGTAGTAACACAAGTAAGGTCTGTTGATACAGACGGATATGCAGCTATACAGCTTGCATATGGCGAGAAAAAGGAGAAAAACACTTCTGGTCCGTTAAAAGGCCATTTCCTAAAAGCCGGTACAGCCCCAAAACGTAAACTTGTTGAATTTAAATCTTTCGAAGACGAAAAAGCTCTTGGTGACACTGTCACTGTAGATATTTTCGCTGAGGGTGATTTTGTTGATGTAGTTGGCACGTCAAAAGGTAAAGGTTTCCAGGGTGTGGTTAAACGTCATGGTTTTAGTGGTGTGGGTATGCAAACTCACGGTCAGCATAACCGTTTACGTGCTCCGGGTTCATTAGGTGCTTCATCTTGGCCTTCACGTGTATTTAAAGGTATGCGTATGGCAGGCCAAATGGGTAATGAGCGTGTAAAAGTTCAAAATTTACAAATTTTGAAAGTTTATGCAGAGCAAAACCTTATAGTAGTTAAAGGTTCCATCCCAGGGGCTAAGGGTTCATTCGTTATAGTGGATAAATAAGATGGAAGTTAAAGTATTAAACGTATCAGGTAAAGAAACAGGTGCCAAGGTGCAGCTTCCTGAAGCCATATTCGGTATCGAGCCCAATGATCATGCTATTTACTTAGACGTTAAGCAATTTTTAGCTAACCAACGTCAAGGTACGCATAAATCAAAACAGCGTAACGAAATTGCAGGTTCAACCCGCAAATTATATAAGCAAAAAGGTACAGGCGGTGCCCGTGCAGGTAGTGTAAAATCACCGTTGTTTAACGGTGGTGGCCGTGTATTCGGCCCGCAACCACGCGATTACAGTTTCAAATTAAACAAGAAACTTAAAGTGTTGGCACGCTATTCAGCCTTAACCTATAAAGCTAAAGACAGTAATGTAATTGTTTTGGAAGATTTTAGCTTCGACGCTATTAAAACCAAAAGCTACATACAACTGGTTGCAGATTTAAACGCTACTGATGTTAGAACATTATTAGTATTGCCTGCAGCAAATAACAATGTGTATTTATCAAGCAGAAACCTTAAAAAAACAAAGGTTATTACAGTTGACCAAATTAACACTTATGATGTGTTAAACGCAGGTAAACTGGTGTTAACAACCGGTGCTGTTAAAATTTTGGAGGAAGCATTAGCTAAGTAATATGGAAATTTTAAAGAAACCCTTACTTACTGAAAAAGTAGCTCAATTAACAGAGAAGCTTAACCGTTATGCTTTTATCGTTGACCCAAGGGCTAACAAAATTCAGATCAAAACAGCAATCGAGGCCATGTATGGCGTTAACATCACCGCTGTTAATACAATGAGATACGTAGGTAAACTGAAAAGTCGTAACACTAAAGCTGGTCCTGTTTCAGGCCGTGCAGCTACGGTGAAGAAAGCGATCATCACGTTGAAGGACGGAGAAACAATAGATTTTTATAGCAATATATAAATAGAGAGATGGCAGTAAAAAGATTTAAACCGGTAACCCCCGGTACCCGTTTCAGGGTAGGTGCTGATAACTCTGACATTACTACAAATGTACCAGAAAAGTCGTTGGTAGTAAATGTTAACACCAGATCAGGTGGACGTAACCATAGCGGTAAAATGACTATGCGCTACTTAGGTGGTGGTCACAAACAGTTATACAGATTGATCGACTTTAAACGTAATAAGTTTGACATCCCTGCAAAAGTTGCAACTATTGAGTATGATCCTAACCGTTCTGCACGTATAGCATTGCTACACTTTGTAGATGGTGAGAAAAGATATATGATCGCTCCTGCAGGATTAACAGTTGGCATGACAGTAGTGTCTGGCGAATCTGTAGCTCCTGAAGTGGGTAACACAATGCAATTAAAGTCTATACCATTGGGTTCTATAATTCACAACATCGAATTAAACCCGGGCCAGGGCGGCGTTATTGCACGCTCGGCAGGTACTTACGCACAGCTTGCAGCACGTGACGGCAAATATGCCGTTATCAAATTGCCATCAGGCGAAACCCGTATGATATTGTCTACTTGTTTGGCAACTATCGGTACGGTTTCAAATGGCGAGAAGCAAAACGAAGTATTAGGTAAAGCTGGCCGCAAACGCTGGTTAGGCCGTCGCCCAAGAGTTCGTGGTGTAGCCATGAACCCTGTAGATCACCCTATGGGTGGTGGCGAGGGTAGAGCCTCAGGTGGTCATCCACGCTCACGTAAAGGTTTATTAGCTAAAGGCTACAAAACTCGTGACAAGAAAAAAGGGTCTGATCGTTATATCATTGAAAGAAGGAAGAAATAATAATGGCACGTTCAATTAAAAAAGGACCTTATATTGATCATAACCTTGACAGAAAAGTCTTGGTTTTAAATGAATCAAATAAAAAATCGGTTGTAAAAACATGGTCACGTCGTTCCATGATATCTCCTGATTTCGTTGGTCATACATTTGCAGTACACAACGGTAACAAATTTATACCAGTGTATGTAACAGAAAACATGGTTGGTCACAAGTTGGGAGAATTTGCTCCAACCCGTACATTCCGCGGTCACGCAGAAAAGAAAAAATAAGCAATGGAAGCAACAACTAAAATCAAAAAGTCTGTATTGATCAGACAACGCAAAGAAGAGGCGAAAGCTCAACAAGGCGGCGCTTCTGTTGCTAAACTGCAGAACTGTCCAACATCACCACGTAAAATGCGTTTGGTGGTTGACTTGATCCGCGGTGTTAACGTTGAGAAAGCGTTATATACTTTGAAATTTTTAAATAAAGAAGCAGCTATACGTGTAGAGAAGCTTTTGTTATCAGCCATTAAAAACTGGGAAGCAAAAAACGAAGGACAACGTGTTGAAGACAGCGCTTTATTTGTAAAAGAAGTATCAGTAGGCGGTGGCCGTATGAACAAAAGGATGCGTCCTGCGCCGCAAGGCCGTGGATACCGTATCCGTAAACGTTCAAACCACGTAACGCTAATTGTGGGTAGTAAAAACGATATCAATTAATAATAATGGGACAGAAAGCACATCCAATAGGTAACAGATTAGGAATCATCAGAGGTTGGGATTCTAATTGGTTCGGTGGCAATCATTATGCCGATAAATTAGTTGAAGACGAAAAGATCCGCAAATATTTATCAGCGCGTATCAACAAAGGTGGCGTATCGAAAATTGTAATCGAGCGTACTTTAAAACGTATAACTGTAACTATACACACTGCCCGTCCGGGTATTGTTATAGGTAAAGGTGGTACCGAAGTTGATAAGATCAAAGAAGAGTTGAAAAAACTAACTAAAAAGGAAGTTCAGATCAACATATTTGAGATTAAACGCCCTGAGCTTGATGCACAATTAGTTGCAGAAGGTATAGCAAAACAACTTGAAGCACGTATATCATTCCGTCGTGCCATGAAAACTACAATTGCTTCAACCATGAGAATGGGTGCAGAAGGAATTAAGATCATGACATCAGGCCGTTTAGGTGGCGCTGAGATGGCACGTAGCGAACAATATAAAGAAGGAAGAATTCCATTGCACACTTTCCGTGCAGACATTGACTATGCATTGGCCGAGGCCTTAACTACCTATGGTAAAATAGGTGTTAAAGTTTGGATATGTAAAGGCGAAGTTTACGGCAAACGCGATCTATCTCCAAACATTGGTGGTACAAGCAGCGCCAGCGGTAAAGGTGGCCGTCCAGAAGGCGCAGCCGGAGGATTTGGTGACCGCAGAGGTGGTAATGAAAGAGGTGGAGAACGTGGTGGCGAGCGCAGAGGCGACCGTAAACCAGGTGCAGCTAACCCAAACAACCGCGGTGGTGGTAACAACCGCCCGGGTGGACAAGGTGGTGGCCCTAACAGAGGTGGCGGAAGCCGCCCCGGTGGACCAGCAAAAAGATAATAACAGAAGTTAGAATACGATATCGATAAGATATAAAAGCTTAAGAAAATGCTACAGCCAAAAAGAACGAAGTTCAGAAAGATGCAAAAAGGCAGAATGAAAGGTTTAGCCACTCGTGGTGCCGAACTGTCATTTGGATCTTTCGGTGTAAAATCACTTGAAGCCGCCTGGATCACCAGCCGTCAGATAGAAGCTGCACGTATTGCTGTAACACGTTACATGAAACGTGAAGGGCAAGTGTGGATCAGGATTTTCCCTGATAAACCGGTAACAAAAAAGCCTGCAGAAGTACGTATGGGTAAAGGTAAAGGTGCTCCGGAATATTGGGTAGCGGTAGTTCGCCCCGGAAGGATCATTTTTGAAGCAGAAGGTGTACCACTGGAAGTTGCTAAAGAGGCATTGCGCCTTGCAGCACAAAAACTACCGGTACAAACAAGATTTGTAACACGTAGAGATTACGTAGAAGCATAATAAGGGTTGAAACGTTGTAAAGTTGAAATGTTGTAAAGTTGTTAAACTTTTCAACCAAGTAAATAAGCATTACAACATTGCAACATTGAATCATTACAACAGAATAAAACAAAATGAAGAACTCAGAAATTACAGGGCTCGCAACTGAAGAGTTGGTAGCAAAATTAGGCGAGGAAAGAGCAAATCTAACCAAGCTGAAATTTGCGCACGCGGTTTCAGCGATTGAGAATCCAACCCGTATCACAAAAGTACGCAAGGATATTGCTCGTTTAAATACTGAATTAACAAACCGTAAAGCAGCGCAAGCTTCTGAACAGAATTAATTTTTTACGCGTCGAGAAAAATGGAAAGAAATTTAAGAAAAACACGTACCGGCCTGGTAGTAAGCAATAAGATGGAAAAATCTATTGTTGTTGCTGTGGAACGGAAAGTGAAGCACCCGATCTATGGTAAGTTTATTAAGAAAACTACCAAGTTTATGGCACATGACGAAACTAATACTTGTGGTATTGGTGACACCGTATTGATTATGGAGACTCGTCCGCTGAGCAAGAGCAAAAATTGGAGATTAGTTCAAATTTTAGAAAGAGCTAAATAAGATGGTACAACAGGAATCAAGATTAAATGTAGCTGACAACAGCGGCGCTAAAGAAGTTTTAGTGATCCGTGTGTTAGGCGGTACCGGTAAAAGATATGCCTCAATTGGTGACAAGATAGTAGTAACTGTAAAAAGTGCACTACCTTCTGGTAACATCAAAAAAGGGACTGTATCAAAAGCCGTTGTGGTTAGAACCAAAAAAGAGATCCGCAGAAAAGATGGTTCATACATCCGTTTCGATGATAACGCGGCGGTTTTGTTAAACAACCAGGATGAGCCGAGAGGCACACGTATCTTTGGCCCTGTTGCAAGAGAATTGCGTGAGAAACAATTTATGAAAATTGTATCATTAGCACCGGAGGTATTGTAACATGGATAAGAAAGCAGCACAAGGAAAACTAAAAATCCGTAAAGGCGATTTAGTAAAAGTTATAGCCGGCGATTCAAAAGGATCACAAGGCAAAATAGTTGAAGTAATATTAGCTAAAAATAGGGCTATTGTTGAAGGTGCCAATATGGTATCAAAACATACCAAACCTAACGCGGCTAATCCTAACGGCGGTATTGTTAAACAAGAAGCAGCTATACACATTTCAAACCTGGCATTGGTTGATCCAAAAACAGGCGTTGCAACACGTGTAGGCCGTAAATTGAATGATGCCGGTAAATTAGTAAGGGTAGCAAAAAAATCAGGGGAGGAAATTAAGTAATGGAATACACACCACGATTAAAATCGAAATACAAAGAAGAAATACGCACTAACCTGAAAGATAAATTTCAGTACAAAAGCGTAATGCAGGTTCCAAAACTGGAAAAAATTGCAATTAACCAGGGTGTTGGTGGTGCTACTACGGACAAGAAATTGATCGAGAACACTATCACTGAGTTAACTACCATTACTGGTCAGCAAGCTGTAGCTTCAAAATCTAAAAAAGATATTTCAAACTTTAAATTGCGTAAAAATATGCCAATTGGCGTACGTGTTACTTTACGTGACAATATGATGTATGAGTTCTTAGATCGTTTGATCTCTGTAGCTTTGCCTCGTATCCGCGATTTCAAAGGCATTAACGATAAAGGTTTTGATGGAAGAGGAAACTATACTTTAGGTATAACTGAGCAAATCATTTTCCCTGAGATCAACATCGACAAAATAAACAAAATTCAAGGTATGGATATTACCTTTGTAACCTCTGCAACTACTGATGTTGAAGCATTAGAGTTACTTAAGCAATTTGGTTTACCTTTTAAAAATCAAACTCCAGTTAACAATGGCTAAAGAAGGTGTAAAAGCACGCGAAGTTAAACGTGCCAAGTTAGTAGCAAAATATGCTGAAAAAAGAGCAGCTTTAAAAGCAGCCGGTGATTTTGCAGGTTTAGATGCTTTACCAAAAGCGTCATCGCCGGTAAAATTGCACAACCGTTGCAAGTTAACAGGCCGCCCTCGTGGTTATATGCGTCAGTTTGGTATTTCACGTGTTACATTCCGTGAAATGGCTTTAGCTGGTAAAATACCGGGAGTAAAGAAAGCAAGCTGGTAATAACAGTATTGAGGAATGAGTTTTGAGTGGTGAGTTTTAATACTCAAAACTCATCACTCATAACAAACAAAAGAATTAACCGATGATAGGTCGTCTCTGATGTTAGGAGAAGGAAACCACCATCACAACAAATAAATAATGAATACAGATCCAATCGCAGATTACCTTACCCGGGTAAGAAATGCAATTAAAGCCAACCATAGGGTTGTTGAGATTCCTGCATCTAACTTAAAGAAAGAAATCACTAAGGTGCTTTTTGATAAAGGTTACATTGCAAACTACAAGTTTGAGGACAATGGTCCACAAGGCACTATTAAAGTGGCTTTGAAATACCACCCGATAACAAAAATTCCTGCTATCCGCTCAATCGCACGTATAAGCAGACCAGGTTTCAGAAAATATGCAGGTACTGAAAAATTGCCTCGTGTATTAAATGGTTTAGGTATCGCTATCCTGTCAACTTCTCACGGTGTAATGACCGATAAAGAAGCGCGTCAGCAAAATATAGGTGGCGAAGTTTTATGCTACGTTTATTAATCAGAGGAGGAAAGAAGCAATGTCAAGAGTAGGAAAATCACCAATACCAGTACCGGCAGGCGTAACTATTACCGTATCTGAGGCTAACTTAGTTACTGTAAAAGGCCCTAAAGGCGAGCTGCACCAAGCGGTGGATACAGATATAAAAATTGTACAGGAAGGTACAGAACTATTAGTTCAACGCCCAACTGATCAAAAACGTCATAAAGCATTACACGGTTTATACCGCGCATTGTTAAACAACATGGTTGTTGGCGTAACAACAGGTTACAAAATAGAACAAGAATTAGTAGGTGTGGGTTACCGCGCAACTAATACAGGTAATACGTTAGACTTAGTGTTGGGTTTCTCTCACCACTATGTATTTGAATTACCACAAGAAATTAAAGTTTCAACTACTGCTGAAAAGGGTAAAAACCCAACTATAATTCTGGAATCAAACGATAAACAACTTATTGGCCAGGTAGCGGCAAAAATACGCTCGTTACGTACGCCAGAGCCTTACAAAGGTAAAGGTATCAAGTTTGTTGGCGAAGTATTGAGAAGAAAAGCAGGTAAATCAGCATCTAAAAAATAATCGTCATGGCAGCTAGAGCGAAATTATCAAGAAGAGAAAGAATTAAGATGGGAATCAGGAAGCGCCTTTCAGGTTCTTCAGCCCGTCCTCGTTTGTCAGTGTACAGAAGCAATAAAGGTATTTATGCGCAGATCATTGACGATGTAACAGGAAAAACTATTGTATCAGCATCATCTTTATCAAAAGAGTTTACTGCTGATGGTACCAAGTCAGATCAATCAATTGCCGTAGGTAAATTGGTTGCCGAGAAAGCTATTGCAGCTGGTATTAAAGATGTAGTTTTTGACAGGAACGGATACTTGTATCACGGTCGTGTTAAATCACTGGCTGAAGGTGCACGTGAAGGTGGGTTAAACTTTTAATCGAAAAGAGAAATGTCAACAATCAACATAAAAAGAGTAAAAACCAGCGAGATCGAATTAAAAGACCGTTTGGTAAGCATACAGCGTGTAGCCAAAGTAACTAAAGGTGGCCGTACATTCAGCTTCTCAGCTATCGTAGTGGTAGGTGACGAAAATGGTGTAGTAGGTTACGGTTTAGGTAAAGCAAAAGAGGTTACAGAAGCTATTGCAAAAGGTATTGATGATGCTAAAAAGAACTTAGTAAAAGTTCCAATCATTAACAACACTATACCTCATGAGCAAATAGGTAAATTCTCTGGTGGCTTTGTATTCCTTAAGCCTGCTGCAAACGGTACCGGTGTAATAGCCGGTGGTGCAATGCGTGCAGTATTAGAGTCTGCAGGTGTACATAACGTACTTGCAAAATCAAAAGGATCATCAAACCCGCACAACGTGGTTAAAGCAACCGTATCTGCATTATCACAATTACGTGACGCACATACTGTAGCCCAACAACGCGGAATTAGTTTAGGCAAAGTTTTTAACGGATAATTATCATGTCAAAGATCAAAATTACCCTGATTAAGAGCGTGATCGATAGGACCGAGCGCCAAAAAAGAACAGTGGAAGCACTGGGCTTAAAGAAAATTAACAGCAGTGTGGAAGTTGAAGCCAACGCGGCTATTATTGGTATGGTTAGAAAGGTTAATCACCTGGTGGCTATAGAAAATATTTAATATCATGAATTTAAGTAATCTAAAACCTGCAGAAGGTTCAACTAAAAATAGAAAAAGAATCGGTCGTGGTACAGGTTCTGGCCGTGGTGGAACATCTACCCGTGGCCACAAAGGTGCCGGTTCTCGTTCAGGTAAAAAAACTAAAATAGGTTTTGAAGGTGGTCAAATGCCTTTGCAACGCCGTGTTCCTAAAGTAGGATTTAAAAACCCTAACCGTGTGGAGTATGCCGGTGTTAACCTTGACGTGTTGCAAGAACTAACGGAAAAACACTCATTGACAACTATAAACTTTGCTACTATAATTGAGCATGGTTTGGCGTCAAAAAACGACTTAGTGAAAATACTGGGCCGTGGCGAGTTGAAAGCCAAATTAGAAGTTACTGCACATGCATTTACAGTTACCGCGCATAAAGCTATTGAAGCTGCCGGTGGTACTATAGTTAAGCTATAAAACTTTAAAATTTCAAATGAAGAAGTTTTTCACTACAATATCCAACATCTGGAAAATTGAAGATCTAAGAGTGCGTATTACTAACACACTCTTATTTCTTTTAATATATCGTGTAGGTTCTTTTATCCGTTTGCCGGGAGTTAGCGATGCTATCGCTAACAAAAGTAAGGCAGAAGGATTAGTAGGCCTATTAAATATGTTTGCAGGAGGTTCGTTTTCACGGGTCTCTATTTTTGCATTAGGTGTTATGCCTTATATCTCTGCTTCCATCGTGATGCAGTTATTAGGTATTGCTGTACCTTATTTTGCTAAAATGCAAAAAGAGGGCGAAAGCGGCCGTAACAAAATTAACCAGTGGACTCGTTACCTAACTATCCTTATCACAGCTGCGCAAGCAGCGGCTTACCTGCGTTCGCAAGTTACGCCTGATGAGATGCTGATAGGCAATCCAATGTTTGTTATCATGAATACGTTTGTGTTAACAGCGGGTACATTATTTGTAATGTGGTTGGGCGAGAAGATCACAGACAAAGGTATTGGTAACGGTATCTCTTTGATCATCATGGTTGGTATCATTGCTCAATTACCCGGTGCGTTTGTAGCAGAGTTTCAAAACCGCACAACCGGTAGCGGTGGCTTAATTACATTTATTGTTGAGCTTGTAGCTTTACTGGGTGTGGTTATGTTTACGATACTGATAGTGCAGGGTACCCGAAAGATAGCAGTGCAGTATGCTAAGCGTATTGTAGGTAACAAACAATATGGCGGCGTGCGTCAGTATATACCTTTAAAGGTAAATGCTGCCGGTGTAATGCCTATCATCTTTGCCCAGGCATTAATGTTTATACCTGCAACTTTAGCATCGTTTTTCCCTACTGCGGCATCAAACGGTATATTAATAAAATTGTCAGATTATACATCTTTCTTGCACAACGCAGTGTTTGCAGTATTGATTATAGTGTTCACTTACTTTTATACAGCCATTACGGTTAACCCGAAACAAATGGCTGAGGATATGAAACGTAACAACGGATTTGTACCGGGTGTTAAACCCGGCGAAGCAACAACAAGTTATATTGACGATATCATTTCGAGGATTACTTTACCGGGATCTATATTTTTAGCAATCATTGCTATTATACCGGCATTGGCAAGCTTAGTTGGTGTTAATTCATTATTTGCAAGGTTCTTTGGTGGTACATCATTGATCATCCTTGTAGGTGTTGTGTTGGATACGTTGCAACAGATAGAAAGCCACTTATTAATGCGTCATTATGACGGCTTAATGAAAACAGGCAGAATAACTGGCCGTACATCAATACCTGCTGCCGCCGGAACAACGCCGACAGCAATTTAATAACGAATGTCAAAAATTCATTATAAGTCTGCCGAAGAGATTGAGCTTATTCGTTTAAGCTCAATCTTATTGGCAAAAACACATGGCGAAATAGCGAAAGTTATAGGGCCGGGAGTAAAGACTATTGAATTAGACAAGCTTGCAGAGACTTTTATACGTGACAATGGCGGGATCCCGTCGTTTTTAAACTACGGAGGTTTCCCTTACTCGCTGTGTATTTCATTAAACAACCAGGTAGTACACGGTTTCCCAAGTAACTATGCTTTAAAAGAAGGCGATCTGGTATCAGTTGATTGCGGGGTAACGCTTAATAAATACGTTGGCGACTCAGCCTTTACTTATGCCATTGGCGAAGTAAGCGACGAGATAAAAAAACTAATGCGTGTAACGCGCGAGTGTTTGGATCTGGGTATTGAGAAAGCAATAGTTGGTAACCGCATTGGTGATATTGGTTACGCCGTACAAGAGCATGCTGAAAAGCATGGTTTCGGCGTAGTGAAAGAACTGGTGGGCCACGGAGTAGGATTAAAACTGCACGAGAAGCCGGAAGTGCCAAATTACGGCAGACGCGGATCAGGCATAAAATTAGAGGAAGGAATGGTGATAGCCATCGAGCCGATGATAAATGCAGGCCGTGCCGGAGTTAAGTTTTGGGATGATGGCTGGACAGTATCAACAGTTGATGGTAAGGCATCTGCCCATTATGAGCATACAGTAGCTGTAAAAAAGGGCAAAGCAGACATTTTAACATCATTCGAGTACGTTGATAATGTTTTATCAGAAAAAAATAAATAATTAAAAATATTTTATTAATTTTGCGTCCCGCTTTCAGGGCGGATAATTAAGTAATAATCAGTAAAATATGGCAAAACAATCTTCGATTGAACAGGACGGCACAATTCGGGAAGCGTTATCAAACGCAATGTTTAGAGTTGAGTTAGAGAATGGACATGAGATTATTGCGCACATATCAGGTAAAATGCGCATGCATTATATCAAGATATTACCTGGTGATAGGGTTAAATTGGAAATGAGTCCATATGATCTGTCAAAAGGAAGAATAACGTACAGATATAAATAATAAATAGAGATGAAAGTTAGAGCATCCATTAAAAAGCGCAGTGTTGATTGCAAGATCATCCGTCGTAACGGGAAACTTTATGTGATAAACAAAAAGAATCCTAAGTTCAAACAGCGTCAGGGATAATTAAAAGCATTGTAATGATCCGTACAACGGTGGCCCGCCGTTCGGTCTTACTACAAAACAAAAAACAAATATGGCAAGGATTTCAGGTATTGATTTACCAAAAAACAAAAGAGGAGAGATAGGTTTAACCTATATCTACGGAATAGGCCGCTCAAAGTCTCAAGAAATTTTGACGAAGGCAGGTATCGACTTTAACATTAAAGTACAAGATTGGA
The DNA here is from genome assembly GCA_014376655.1 of Mucilaginibacter sp. Classification (GTDB taxonomy): domain Bacteria; phylum Bacteroidota; class Bacteroidia; order Sphingobacteriales; family Sphingobacteriaceae; genus Mucilaginibacter. The sequence continues at coordinate 12,855 of JACMRC010000020.1, forward strand.
ATGATGACCAGTTAGCTTTGATTCGTGGTATTATCAACGACGAAATTAAAGTTGAAGGTGCGTTACGTTCTGAGGTTCAATTAAACATCAAACGTTTAATGGATATAGGTTGCTACCGTGGTACACGTCATCGTAAAGGTTTACCGTTACGTGGCCAACGTACTAAAAACAACTCACGTACCCGTAAAGGAAAACGTAAAACAGTTGCTAACAAAAAGAAAGCTACTAAATAGTAAGTGATTGGTGATTAAAGAGCAAAGATTAGTTGAAGCTCAATAATCATCAGGAATAAAATAAATTAAAAAGATTAGTGGGTCCGAGTTATTCAATAACTCAGTAATTCATTAAATCAATAATTAAAAAATCAAAATGGCTAAAAGTAAAAAAGTTACCAAAAAGCGCGTTGTAATTGTTGAAGCTGTAGGCGAAGCACACATCAACGCAACTTTTAACAATATCATTATCACCCTTACCAACAAAAGCGGACAAGCAATCTCTTGGTCGTCTGCAGGTAAAATGGGTTTTAAAGGTTCTAAAAAGAACACACCTTACGCTGCTGGCCAAGCTGCCGGCGATTGCGGTAAAGCTGCTTATGACTTAGGTTTGCGTAAAGTAGAAGTGTTTGTAAAAGGCCCTGGATCAGGTCGCGAGTCGGCTATCCGTACTTTGCAAACTACCGGTATTGAGGTAACAACCATAAAAGATATCACACCGCTTCCGCACAACGGATGTCGTCCTTCAAAAAGAAGAAGAGTTTAATTAACCCGATTTTTAAAGCTAAGATTCGGCAGCTACAGGCTGCATGATACTTTAAAACAAACACAAAAATGGCAAGATATACAGGCCCCAAATCAAAAATTGCGCGTAGGTTCCGCGAGCCGATCTTCGGTCCGGATAAAGCGTTAGAAAGAAAAAACTACCCACCCGGAATGCATGGCGCTTCTAAAAGAAGAGGAAAGCAATCAGAGTATGCAGTACAGTTAATGGAGAAACAAAAAGTTAAATACACTTATGGTGTATTAGAGCGTCAGTTCGAAAACTTGTTTCACCGTGCTTCTGCTAAAGAAGGTATCACCGGCGAAAACTTATTGAAATTCTTAGAGGCTCGTTTAGACAATGCTGTATACCGTTTAGGTATCGCACCTACACGTTCTGCAGCACGTCAATTAGTTGGCCACAAACATATCACTGTTAACGGATCGGTAGTAAATATCGCTTCTTACCAGGTTAAAGCAGGCGAAGTTATCGCGGTTCGTGAAAAATCTAAAACTTTAGAGGCTATCACAACTTCAGTAGCTGGCCACAGAGTTAACAAATACAGCTGGTTAGAGTGGGATGCAAGTACCTTAAGTGGTAAATTCCTTAACTATCCAAATCGTGACGAGATTCCTGAAAACATCAAGGAAAATCTGATCGTCGAGTTATACTCAAAATAATAACGATAATAACACGAATAGTGGTTGGCATATTATGTCAACCATTTTCGTGGTTTAAATCAATCCAATTAAGTAAACAATAAATAAAGGATATAAATGGCAATATTAGCATTTCAGAAACCAGACAAGGTTATCATGCAAAAGTCTACTGATTTTGAGGGTACGTTTGAATTTCGTCCGTTAGAACCAGGCTTTGGTATAACCATTGGTAATGCGCTACGTCGTATATTACTTTCATCGCTTGAAGGTTATGCAATTACTTCTGTACGTTTTTCGGGCGTAATGCATGAGTTTTCAACTATAAAAGGAGTTGTTGAAGACGTAACCGAGATCATATTAAACTTAAAACAAGTTAGGTTTAAAAAGACAGGTGAGTCTGGCGACAGTGAAAAAGTTTTCGTGATCATTAACGGTCAGGATACTTTTAATGCTGGTGATATAACTAAGTTCTCAAATAACTTTACAGTTTTAAATCCTGATTTGGTTATCTGTAACATGGATTCGTCAGTAACGCTTGAAATTGAATTCACGATCAACAAAGGCCGTGGTTACGTAGCAAGCGAAGAAAATAAAAATCCGGATGCGAACGTAGGTGTTATAGCTATCGACTCTATTTACACCCCGATCAAAAACGTAAAATACACTATCGAAAATTATCGTGTAGAGCAAAAAACCGATTACGAGAAATTGGTATTGGATATTGCTACTGATGGTTCTATCCATCCTGAAGACGCGTTGAAAGAAGCTGCTAAGATCCTGATCCAGCACTTTATGTTATTCAGCGACGAGAACATGATGTTAGAGGCGCAAGCTAAAGAAGAAACTAAAGAAGTTGACGAGGAAATTTTACATATGCGTAAAATCCTTAAAACTGAATTAGTTGATCTTGATCTTTCTGTACGTGCATTAAACTGCTTAAAAGCAGCTGATATCCGCAGCCTTGCTGACCTGGTATCTTATGACGTTGCAGATATGTTGAAATTCAGAAACTTTGGTAAAAAATCATTGACTGAGATTCAAGACTTAGTAAAATCAAAAGGTTTATCTTTTGGCATGAACTTGTCAAAATTTAAATTAGACGAAGAATAATAAAGAGAATCAAGAGTTAAGAATCAGGATACAAGATGTCTTGATTCTTGGCTCTTAATTCTTGATTCTATAAAAGAGTAGTTACAGTGAGGCGATCTCACTAACTCCAAACACAAATTTTTAACGGAGTATTTGCATAATTCCGCGGGCTTGACTGAAAAGCCGCCCAACGGTATGCACGTGCCACAAACAACAAAACAATGAGACACGGTAAAAAACACAACCACTTAGGCCGCACAACCAGTCACCGTAAGGCGATGTTGAGCAATATGGCCACCTCGCTTATTTTACACAAGCGTATCACTACTACATTAGCTAAAGCAAAAGCTTTACGCGTTTATGTAGAACCAATACTAACTAAAGGTAAAGACGATACTACACACTCACGTCGTACAGTATTTAGCTATCTGCAAGACAAAGACGCGGTTACTATCTTGTTCCGCGAAATTGCTGAGAAGATTGCTACTCGTCCGGGTGGTTACACCAGGATCATTAAATTGCAAAATCGTTTAGGCGATAACGCTGAAATGGCGATCATCGAGTTAGTTGATTACAACACAGTTTACGGCGCAGACGATGCACAAGCAGCTAAAAAATCAACACGTCGTCGTGGTGGTTCAGGCAAAGCAAAAGCAGACGCTCCGGTTGCAGCAGCACCGGTAGCTGAAGAAGTTACAGCAGCACCAGTTGAAGATGTA
>JACMRC010000212.1 GCA_014376655.1 Mucilaginibacter sp.
ATACCGATAGCGATAATTAACGAGGTAAGCGACGTGCGCAACCTGTTCCCGGCTATTGATTGCAGGGCTATTGATATGTTTTCTTTAAGCGTGGTTTTTACCGGCATGGTATAAATATAAAAAACTTAGCGGTATGACTATAGTTGGGGCCTGTTTGTTACAAAATTAATCAGTATGTGGTAAGATATGCTTAAATTCACATCATGAAAATCATCAGATCAATTTTTGTAGTACTGCTATTAACTATAGTAGCTATAAATGTAAAAGCACAGGCGACAAATGCCGCTATAAATAATGTAGTAACCGCTTACTTAGATGTAAAAAACGCTTTGGCTGCCGATAATGGTGCAAATGCCGAGGCTAAAGCCAAAGTATTAACCACACAAATTGCTGCGGTACAGATAAAGGATCAGGCTACCTGGAAAAAATATGCCGACAAATTAGGCTTCGATGCGCGCCACATAAGCGAAACAAAGGCAATTGATCATCAGCGCGAGCATTTTGCGTCATTATCTAAAAACTTATACGCGGTTTTAAAATCGCTAAATGCAAATACACAAACACTTTACTGGCAATATTGCCCCATGAAAAAATCAAATTGGTTAAGCGATGTATCGGCTATTGAAAATCCATATTATGGTAAAGAAATGCTGGATTGCGGTAGCGTGAAGGAGACTTTGAAGGCGGCTAAGTAAAAAATATAAAAGCCGGAGTTGATAAAAGGAAAAGGCCTTTCTGAAATTTCAGAAAGGCCTTTTATAGTTTTTTGATATCTGGATCAACTCGCTTTTATCGAAGAGATCGTGAGGGTATCTCCCTCAAGTTTTCCGTCAATGGTCACCTTTTTCCCAACTTGTGCTAAGGCCTTATCCTGGTTAGCTATTTTAATAACTTTACCATCCGAAGTTATTAATACAACTGCTTGACCACCTTTAACACATGCGGCTGCGCATGCTGCGTGATCTTCTATTTTTCCATGTTGACCCGTACCACTGCACTTGGCACAGCTAATATAACCGGTAAATGATGCAAATTTCCTGGAAGCAAATGATGTGCTTAATGATAAAGCCATCACAAATAGTAAAAGATATTTTTTCATGATTTATATTGTTTAAAAAGTTGATAATCAAACTTAAACAAAAATTAATCAAATTAAAATACCTTGTTTATTAAATTTTGACACTATACCGAAAACGAAGTGCCGCAACCGCAAGTTTTTGCCGCGTTAGGGTTGTCAAATGTAAACCCACGTGCGTTTAATCCATCCTGGAAATTTATTTCCATACCCATTAAATACATACCGTGTGCTTTGTTCATAAATACACGCAGGCCTTCAAGTAAAAATTCCTGGTCGCCATCTTTTTTCTGGTCAAAGCCTAAAACGTAACTCATGCCAGAGCAGCCGCCACCTTCAACACCAATGCGCAAGCCAAAATCGTCGCCAATTTCTTGCTGATCTTTTAATTTGTGTAATTCTTTAACGGCTCCTTCTGTAAGGGTAACCGGTGCAGGCATAGTTTCAACAGCTGTACTCATCTTATTTTTAATTAACTACACAAATATAAGGTAAAATGCGGATTTTTGTTTCCGGTAGGTTATTTATGACCTGCGCCTAACATTAAACTTAACCAATGACATTAGCTTATTTATTAGATATTATAAAATTTACCGTTGCCGGCCTTGGTGTGGTATGGATAGCTTTTTATTTATTAAAGCCTTATTTGGACAGGTCCGAAAGCATGCAGCTTGTCGAGCTAAAAAAAACCATCAGCAACCAAACCCTGCCGTTGCGGTTGCAGGCTTATGAGCGTGTTGTGCTGTTTGTGGAACGTATTAATCCGTCAAATTTATTGGTGCGCTTAAATAACCCGGATTACTCGGCGGCCGAATTGTATATGCTGATAGTTGCCGAATTGCGTAACGAATACCAGCATAACGTTACCCAGCAAATTTATGTAACCACCAATACCTGGGCCATAGTAAAACGGTTAAAAGACGAAACCTTAGGTGTAGTTAATAACGCTATTAAAAGCTTGCCCGAAACTGCTACCGGCCTGGAGTTAAGTAAAACCATATTAACCCAGATAAGCCAATCAGAAAACAACCCGTATGATATTGGCCTGAGTTTGATCCGGAAAGAACTGGAAGAATTATTTTAACGGGATATGGCGGGTAAACGGACAACCACATCGGGTATTGAAATTAAGGAGGTTTATACCGAACCTTCAAAAATGAATGAGCTGCCGGGCGAGTTTCCTTACACGCGCGGGATCCAAAAAGACATGTACCGGGGTAAGCCCTGGACAATGCGACAATACGCCGGCTTCTCAACCGCCGAAGAATCAAACAAACGCTATCATTATTTACTAAGCCAGGGTACTATGGGCCTGTCGGTAGCTTTTGACCTGCCAACCCAAATAGGTTATGACAGCGATCATGAACTTGCCGAAGGTGAAGTAGGTAAAGTAGGTGTAGCAATTGATTCGCTAAAGGATATCGAGATACTATTTGATGGGATCCAGCTAAAGGATATCACCACATCCATGACCATTAATGCTACCGCGCCAATTTTACTGGCCATGTATCTCGCTTTAGCAAAAAAACAAGGGGCAGATCTGGGGCAGCTATCGGGCACGGTACAAAATGATATATTAAAGGAGTATGCCGCGCGCGGTACTTATATATATCCGCCTACGCCATCTATGCGGCTAATAACCGATGTGTTTGAATACTGTAGTAAAGAAGTGCCTAAGTGGAACACCATATCTATATCCGGCTACCATATCCGCGAAGCGGGATCAACAGCCGTGCAGGAACTGGCTTTTACTTTAGCTAACGGTAAAGCCTATTTAAAAGCGGCGCAAACCAAAGGATTGGACATTAATGTTTTCGCAAAGCGATTATCGTTTTTTTTTAATTGCCACAATAATTTTTTCGAGGAGATCGCCAAGTTTAGGGCGGCGCGCCGCATGTGGGCGCATATTACCAAAGAATTAGGCGCTACGGATGCAGGAGCACAAAAGTTAAGGTTTCATACGCAGACAGGTGGCTCAACACTAACCGCCCAGCAGCCTATGAATAATATAGTGCGGGTAACTACACAAGCACTGGCTGCTGTATTAGGTGGAACGCAGTCACTTCATACCAATGGATATGACGAGGCCCTATCATTACCTACCGAAGCTGCCGCCAAAATAGCTTTACGCACCCAACAGGTCATCGCTTTTGAAAGTGGCACTGCCGATACCGTAGACCCATTGGCTGGCTCATATTTTATAGAAGCGTTAACCGATGAGTTGGAAGCCGCCGCATATATATATATAGATAAGATAGATGCTATGGGCGGCTCGGTAAAAGCTATTGAGCAGGATTACATTCAGCAAGAGATAGCCAGTGCGGCATATCAATACCAAAAAGAAATTGAAAGCGGCGAAAAGGTAATAGTAGGCGTTAATAAATATGTGCAGGAAGAAGCACCATTAAATAATGTGTTCAGGATTGATGATTCTATCCGCCTGCATCAAATCGAAAAGATTGAAAAACTAAAAACTGTACGAGACAATGTCGCGGTAGCAAATAATTTAGAAAAACTTAAGGAAGCCGCGGGCGGAAAAGAAAATCTGATGCCATATATATTAACCGCAGTTGAAAATTACGCCACTCTGGGCGAAATTGCCGATACACTTCGTGATGTTTTTGGGGAATATTAATGGCATTGGCAGAACTTAGTAAATCCTGAATTTTTTATACCCTTCTTTTTGGAAAATTATTTAAGAAAAAGGAAAAGATTATCGTTTAAAAAGAGGCCATAAAACCCACCTAAATAGTAGTGATTCTTAAAATTAAGCCAATGCTATCTTATTGTTATGCGAGTGTTAAGATTAAAAAATTTGAGGTAGATTATAATAAAGTGCCTAAATAAGCAGGAAACGCAATATTTACTATTAAAAGGAATATAATGAGTACGAGTTCATGCGAAATATAACTTTTTATATCGGAAATATTACAATAATTAGTGCTGTTTTTTTGAGATTTATTTTCAGAAAAAATGTAAAAAGAGTTTTTTAATTCGGTTTTTTTCCGAATATTCGATGTTCCGTAGCAATCCCAATTTGATGTGCCGCTGGGGGTTGAAAATCAATCTTTTACTAAAATTTTATATGGAAAAAACTTGTACTAACGTCTGGAATAGCTGTCTTCAAATCATAAAAGATAACATCCCTGCGCAAAGCTTTAAAACCTGGTTCGAACCAATTAAGGCATTGCGTATGGAAGGTAGCGTCCTTACTATACAAGTACCAAGCTTATTCTTCTACGAATGGTTGGAAGAACATTATGTACAGCTGTTACGTAAAACAATAAAGAAACAATTAGGCGATGACGGACGTTTAGAATATAATATAGTAGTTGAGCAATCATCGGCCAGCAAACCATATACAACTAATATGCCTTCAAACGGAAACGGCGCAGAGTCAAAAAATCAGTCGATGCCTATTCCTATTTCTATAAATAAGGATATTAAGAATCCGTTTGTAATTCCGGGACTTAAGAAACTTAACGTCGACCCGCAATTAAACCGCCAATATACTTTCGAAAATTTTGTTGAAGGCGATTGCAACCGTTTAGCACGTTCTGCAGGTTATGCAGTTGCAGCCAAACCGGGTGGTACATCTTTTAACCCGTTAATGATTTATGGTGGTGTAGGTTTAGGTAAAACCCACCTTGCACAAGCCATTGGTAATGAAATTAAACGCTCATTGCCAGATAAGCTGGTACTATACGTATCATGCGAAAAATTTACACAGCAATTTGTTGATGCTTTAAAGCATAATAACATAAATGATTTTGTGAATTTTTACCAGGCTATTGATGTGCTGATCATGGATGATGTGCACAACTTTGCCGGTAAAGAAAAAACGCAGGATTTCTTCTTCCATATTTTCAACCACCTGCATCAATCGGGCAAGCAACTGATCATCACATCAGATAAAGCGCCTAAAGATCTGGCCGGTTTAGAGGAACGTTTGTTATCCCGTTTTAAATGGGGTCTTTCGGCCGATCTGCAGATCCCTGATCTGG
>JACMRC010000213.1 GCA_014376655.1 Mucilaginibacter sp.
AATTTAGCCTCGGTAAGTAATCCTTTATTTACCGCTACCGGGATGTATTGCATAAATTCTTTATCAGAAAAATCGCAGCCGGAGTTTATAGATTGTGCTACTGCGTCTTCATAGCTCATTTTACCTTTTTCATGGCCGTTTACCATGGAATTAACACCACCCAGATCCGACACTACAAAGCCTTTAAAACCCCAGCGGTTCTTCAGTATATCGGTAAGCATCATGTGGTTAATATTGTTGGGGATGCCGTTTATGGCGTTGTACGATGCCATGATAGATTGCGCCCCACCTTCAACTATACAATCTTTAAAATGTGGCAGCCAAAACTCGTGCAACATTCGCTCGCTAACTGTTGCCGAGCGACTGGTACGATTGGTCTCTACGTTGTTAACCGCATAATGTTTCAGGGTTGATACCAGTTTCAAATATTTAGGATCATTGCCCTGCAAGCCGGTAACATGTGCCACGCCGATACGCCCGGTCAGGAAAGGATCTTCCCCAAAGCACTCGTTAATGCGGCCCCAATATGGGTTGCGGCTGATATTGATAACCGGCGTACGGTAAATCAAACCTTTCTTTTCGCCTTTAAAATCGGGATCCTGGTGCCAGCCATTGTATAATGCCCGCGCTTCGTCAGATATCGCGGTAGCTTCTTTATAAACTAACTTAGTATCCCAGGTTGCGGCCATGGCTATTGATACCGGGAACATAGTAGTGGGGCGGGTCCAAACAACACCGTGCAGCGCCTGATTCCATTTGTCGGACTTAATACCAAAACGCGGAATATCAGGCCCAACATGATTTAGATACTGTGCTTTTTCTTCCAGCGTCATGCGCGATATCAGATCCTTTACCCTGGCATCAACCGGTTTGGTATAGTCAAGGTATAAAGGTTTATCAGCAGTTTGTGCCATTAGTCTGTTAGTGCTTAGCCATGATATGCCCAGCAATAATGCTATTTTGCTTACGCTGTTAAATTTTGTCGTCATATTAGTTTATTATGTATGGTTTATAGTTTAATCAATTTGAATCTGCCGTTATATTTTACTTGCTTTTTAATATTACCGGGGATAAACAATATGTTAAATTTTCGCGGATCGCTATTATGCCGGATCGATATTGGGGCGATGCTGAGACTTTGTGCTTTTTCGTTCCAAACAAACTCGGTCCAGCTGCCAATGCCTTTTAAATAATCCTGGCTTTTGCCATCATCATCATACAAAGTAAATTTGCCGTCTGCGCCACGATAAACGCGGATAGTAGTGGGTTCCTTAACCTTCTCATCTGTATATTGCCGTATAGGGTCGACCGGGATTATAGCGCCGACTTTTGCATATAGCGGTATCGTTTCCAGTTGGACTTGTTCGCTGATTGTTTGGCCGCCATCCTCTTTTTTATCGGTGAACCAATTGTACCAGGTGCCATTGGGCAGGTACACCTGCTTTTGAGTGGCTCCCTTTTCTGTTACGGGTGCTACCAAAAGGTCTTTGCCCCATAAGTATTCGCCGGTTTGTTTAATAGCTACAGTATCCTTGGGATAATGGATCCATAAAGCGCGCATCATTGGCAGTCCGTCATCATGCGCCTGGCGGGTTAGGGTATAGTTGTAAGGTAAAAGTTGGTAACGCAGGTTTAATACTTCGCGACAAATAGCTTCTACTTTGTCGTTATGTAATTCGGTTGTTGGCGGCAGGTTTTTAAGCGGATCTTCAATAATGCCATAATCGCCAGTGTTCCATCCCCAGGGCACCCTTAAATGCCAGGTTTTACCATGCGACCGGAATGACGCGCAAAATGCCGAAAATTGAAACCAGCGGGTATATAACTCGCCATCCAATTCGGGCGTTGGGATAAATCCGCCTGTATCTGTACCCCAAAACGGCGATACGGTTAACGAGTAATTCAGCCCCACGCCTATCTGCGCCGCGAGCGTTTTCCAGTCGGACAATACATCACCCGACCATATATAGCCGCCATATCTCGCTATCCCTAAATAACCATTACGCTGTAAGTTCCAGGGGCGTTCATTGGGCCTATCCATAAGCGGGCCTCTGTAATACATCTGGCTCCGCAGGAATAATGATTTTGTGGTGTAAGCATCGCCTTCATCGGGCCACCAGCCATCCATGCCCATAGCAAAGGTGGCCTGGTGCTTTTGCCAGTAGCGAGATATAGTTGTGCTATCCACAACCCCATCTGTCGAACCGGTTATCCACCCAAGTAACTGCAGCCTACCGCCTATGGTTGGCGGTACAACATGCACCACCATTTTGGTGTTACGTTTATGCAGCTCGTTTATGAATTGTTGTGGTGCTATATCAAATACCTTGGGGTTAAAGTCGAAACTGTTATGCCCTTTATTCCAGCCTCGTGGGGTGAAGCCGGTGCCGAGGTAAATCACAGCGTCAAGCGGTAATTTTTTCTGCCGAAAGGTATCCACCAAACCTATCATCTGCTTTGTATTTTGCAGCGTACGTTGGGATTGCATATAGCCAAGCGCCCATTTTGGCGGCATAACCGGCTTGCCCACTAAACCCGTGATATCATTAAACAAGTCCAACGGCTCGGCCGTGTCAAAAAATATGATATCCAACGGTGCGTTCGCGGTGTTTTTGCCGGGAATGAAAACGCCTTTTTCGCCAGTAAGATCAAACTGCCCGGTTGGGTTGGCTACAAAAAATGCCCATCCACCGGTACCAATTAAAAAGGGAACCGGTATACTGGCTATCCATTTTTCTGGGTTAGGATAGGTTTGTCCCTGTTTCATGTTATAGAAAGCGCCGCGCTTATCCATGGTTTCAGAGCCTTCGCCCAAACCCATTATAGGGCCATTGTTTATTAAAAAAGAAAGTTTACCGGTTAGTGTATCTAAAGAAATTTGCTGTAGCACCCGCCCCTCTTTTTTTATGGTTACTATAAATGGTTTGGCTTGGATTGTAACTCCACCACCTGTTTGCAGTATATTAATCCAGCTTGGTAAAGTAGAGCCGTAGTTCCATTTTTGATCTATAAAAGCAGGATTTGCAGGCGGTTCGTCATAATTAATAGGCTCTGTACTATACCTTACCCTGGTAGCATGAGACCCTGCAGTCTGCACATAAATATAATGCCCCCGTTGCCCAAAAGCACAGACAAAGCTGAGCAGCAGTATCAGCAAAAAAGTTATGGCAGCGACAAGCCCTCTCATTAATTGGTTTATTGGTAATTGGCT
>JACMRC010000214.1 GCA_014376655.1 Mucilaginibacter sp.
TGCATTTTATGCTAATTTATTGATATACAGATACTTAATTAAAAATCATTTCCCGCGATGGGATCTTAGGTGTCACGAATGTGCTCAATCTGGTTAACGGCTGCATGTTTTGTTGTTTTCATAGCGAGTTGTTAACTCGCACCATACACCCGATTTTTATATTGACGAAAGCGGGTTTACGTTAGGTGTAAAAGCACTTTGTAATTTAACTTTAGATTACATGTTGTCAGCTAAAGCAAAATAGAAGTCTTATTTCAACAAGTAGTTAAAACATTATTAGCTAAAGTCTTACGAATTGTTATTTTTACAACGTGAACTGATTTTACATAAATTACAGTCATGTTTAAAAGACGCTGCCTTACCCTTCTGTTATTTTGTCTTTTCCTTTATTTGAATGCCGTCGCGTCATTAAAAACCGACATTGATTTTTTAAACATCCTTAAAATTTCTGATCAAAACGAGCAAGAACATCGCCTGGTAAGATCCATCCTGAGTTTCTATGAGTCTAAACCTGTTGACAGTCTGGCTAAAGGCAAGCAGGAAATGGACGAACTGTTTACACAATACAAAGTAGCTAATAGGGTAGCTTTGAATCACTTTATTGATTATACCTACAACCAACGGATCTCTAAACTTGACGAAGCCGAAAAAGCATTGGTAAAAGCCATACAGCAGGCCTCGCGTACTAAAGATCTTTATTTGCTTTACGCTTTTTATAACGAATTGGGTTTCTTACAAACCTATAGGGGTAATACCAGCGATGCGGTTTACAGTTTCAGCATGGCTAAAAAACAGGCTATAGCGGCAGATAATGCCGAATACCAGGTTATTGTTGATATTAATTTGTCTGATATATTTTATAAAAATAACTTCTATAAGCAGTCGCTATTTTATTTGGAGCAGGCGCAAAGTATTTATCAGAAACGCGCCGTGCAAACCCCTCGGTTAATCAATATTATATACATTAACATAGCCGAAAACTATTTTAGAACGGGTAACATTGATTCATTAAAAAAATACAATGCCCTATTACATGCACTTAAAGACGGTGCTTACAAAAAGTACATCTTTGTTAAACGCTCTGATTACTATTTGTTGCTTTTACAGCATGATCATAAAAATGCTATCAACAATATAAAAGCGCTAAATACAGATTCATTATATCACTACAACAATATCGATGAGCAAAACCTGGCAGATGCATACTATCACATCGGTGTGCTCGACTCGGCAAAATTAATATTTACCCGTTTGGCAGCAGACCCGACAGAAAAAAATCATCCTGAGGTTAAATCGCATTTTTACAAGATGCTGGGTATGATAGCAGAGCAGCAAAAAGATTATGCTGTTGCGGCTTACAATTTTAAAATGTCACAACAGCAGGCAGAAGAGCAGATAGGACGATTAACGCAGGTTGATAACATATCGTCGCAAATTAAATTGGACGAGGTGCAGGGATCGTATATTCAAAAGGAGGAAGGCTATAAAAAAGAGCGCCTGGGCCTGATATTAGTGCTGATAATAACCATTTTGGTAATAGCCATAATAGCTATGATATTTAGTGCAACTAACCAAAGACGCTATTTTGAAAAAAAATTATTTGATAGCAAAAGAGACGAACTTTCATTTATAAATTCGCACGAAGTAAGGCGACATCTTTCTAATTTATTGGGCTTAGTTGACTTGATAAAAAACAGTGACGACAAGCACAAAGAATACCTTGGAGCCGAAGAGTATATTTTAAAAGAAGCTGAAGCCCTTGATGGTGCTATAAAAACAATCTCCGAAAAATTGGATAGCGACGATGCAAAAGCCGAAGTGCCGGATATTAAGGATAGACATACCGGTTTAGTGTAACCAGGTTATTCAAAGCATCGCCGGCGGTATTATTAAAGTAGGTGTAAACGGTTTTGCCTTCTTCCATCCACTCCTTAATATATAAGGCGTATTCATATAAAATATCGTCTTCATAGCTGCCAAGATACCGGCCACCGGGGCCATGAAAGCGTACATATACTACTTCTGTATCAATGGACTGCATTGGCGCGATTGAAGCAGGCATATCGTGCAGTACAAATCCGGAATTGTACTTCTCCAGCAGTTCATAAACGTCATCGTGATACCATGATGGATGCCTAAACTCTACCCTTAACTTCCAGCCGTTGTTAAGTTGCGCAATAGTCGCCAATAAATTATCTAATTGGGCGGCATTGGCTACCGTATTGCTTGGCGGTAGTTGTATCAGCAAGCAGCCTTTTTGAGATTGTGGGATATCTATAGCCTGCATGAAATTTTGCACATCCTGCGGTTTAAAAACCAGCTCCTTATTATGGGTTATCTCCTTCCATAATTTATAAGTGAATTTAAAATCATTAGGTACTTCGTTACTCCACTTTATAACAGTAGCAGCTTTAGGTAATTTATAAAATGAACTGTTGATCTCTAAACCATTAAATAGAGTGGCATAATAAGATAACCTTGATTTATCCTGGTGCTCAGGCGGGAAATCGCGTTTAGGTATGGGGGTTAACAAACTGCTGGTGCCGGAGTAAAAGGTTTTAGTCGCATGCATAGTTAACCAATTGCGGGTTTTTTATTAACCGTTTTGTTGCGGATAAATATCAATGCCATCAATGCGCCTAAAAACCCCAATCCGGCAGATAGTCGCATAATATTGGCATAGGCGCTGATAAAGCCGGCATGATAAGCTTTTTCTATAATCGGTTTATCTTTGGCCGTTATACTTGCAGGTACTTTTGCATTGCCCAGATCAGTAGCTTGCTGCATTATCACTTGTTTGTCTTTTGCATTAAGTGGCACATCCTTTATTTGAGATTGTAGTGCGCCCGAAAAGAAAAATACCGCCAACGCCCCGAATATCGCGTTAGCAAATACACCCGAGATCCGCGTCATGGCGTTGTTAATGCCCGATGCTGTGCCCGAATAATGGTCGCTTACGGATGCCATTACTGCGGCCGTAAGTGGTGCAACTGTAAATGACATACCCAAGCCTAAAACTAATACGCCCGGAAAAAATGTGGTCCAATAATCTGCCGGCCCGCTGGTTTGTTTAACAAATGATAAGATTAGCAAACCCGCACCCGCCAACGCGGGGCCTATGATTAAGAATAGGCGCGGGCCATGCTTGTCGGCTAAACTGCCGGCAAACCGGGCTATGGTTATCATTAAAACCGTAA
>JACMRC010000215.1 GCA_014376655.1 Mucilaginibacter sp.
TATTGGTAGCGGTATCAAAACCTAAAGTATAGGTTGATCCATAAAGGTCATTATCAATAGTACCAGGTATGCCTATTACTGCAATATCAGGATATTTTTGTGAGAAACGAAGTGCACCGGTAAATGTACCATCGCCGCCAATTACCACTAAGCCCTCAATACCTTGAGCCTTTATATTTTGGTAAGCCGTTTCCATACCTTCTTCTGTACGAAAAGGCAGGCAACGTGCTGTTTTTAATATGGTACCGCCTAAATTTAATATGTTACTTACAGAGCGGGTGCCCATGTCGTACATATCGTTCTCTATCATCCCCTTATATCCCTGCTTTATACCAACAACATGTAAGCCATTAAATATCGCCGTACGTACAACCGCTCTTATACACGGGTTCATTCCCGGTGCATCGCCGCCTGATGTTAGTACCCCGATTTTTGAAATTTTACCCATCTTTTATACCAAAAAAATTTTGCACGAATATAAGGTGTGAAAATTACACCGTTAAATTTATTTTTATTTATTTTTGAAACCAATAAGCAAATATCTTAATAAATTATTAACTTAATTACAACGCCACTTTGGAAGAGAAATTACCCGGATTTGAGTCTATATTCTCCATCGACTGTTTAATTTTTGGGTTTGAAGCAGGGGAACTAAAAATACTTTTAATTGAACGTAATGATGAGCCTTTTAAGGATTGGTATGCCTTACCCGGTTATATTGTTAAGCAAGACGAAAGCCTTGATGATGCCGCCGACCGTATTTTATACGAGTTGACAGGCCTGCGCGACTTGCAAATGAAACAGTTTCACACCTTTGGCGAGGTTAACCGCCACCCGCAGGGCCGTGTAATAACTGTAGGCTATTATGCCTTAATACGCATTGCCGGCCAAAAAGAGTTAAGGCCGGTTAGCCAATATGCCCGCAAAGCAATATGGCACTCGGTTAATAATTTACCTAAGCTGGCATTTGACCATACCGAGATATTTAACAATGGCTTTAGCAAGATACGCAGGCGGTTAAACCACCAGCCCCTGGCTTTTGACTTACTGCCCGAAAAATTTACCCTTACCCAATTACAAGGGCTATATGAAGCTATCCTGAACAAAAAGCTGGATAAGCGCAACTTCCGTAAAAAAATGCTAAGCTATGGCTTTTTGAAGGAATTGGTTGAGAAACAAAAAGGGGTATCCTATCGCGCGGCTAAACTATATAAGTTTGACAGGCGCAAGTACGCTAAGATATTTCAGAATGAATTGACAGAGTCAAGAATCGAGAGATAAGAATCAAGAAGCTATATAAAATGAAATGCAGGCTATACGGTCTGCATTTTTTGTTTAACTAAAAAGAGTCAAGAATTAAGACGGATTAACCTGTCTTAATTCTTGACTCTTAACTCTTGATTCTAAAACACCTATGCTTCTGTAGCTAACTCCTGGTGGAATTTAACCAGGCTATCTATAGGCGAGCGTATAATGTTACCTACCTGCATTCCGTTTTCGGCACAAACTTCTTCCAAAACATTACGGAAGTTATATCCTACCGAACCAATACAGTTAAAAGTATATTTTTGATAATCCGGATAATGCGTTACCAGGTTCTTAAAGAAATCTTCGAAAGAAGTTTTAACCAGGTTACGCGAATATTGAATATTTACATTGTTATCATACACAAACTTGCTAAAGCTGGCGCAAAAACGGTTTGCTAAAGGTTTGGTATAAACCTGCTCGTTAACATCATCAGGTGTTAACTGGAAAGTTTCCCAGAAAAGTGCACGTACCGCTTCTGGCATATACCCCCTTATATAATCAGTCAATAGTTTTTTACCGATGTAACAACCGCTACCCTCATCGCCCAATATA
The DNA here is from genome assembly GCA_014376655.1 of Mucilaginibacter sp. Taxonomy (GTDB): domain Bacteria; phylum Bacteroidota; class Bacteroidia; order Sphingobacteriales; family Sphingobacteriaceae; genus Mucilaginibacter. The sequence continues at coordinate 1,861 of JACMRC010000215.1, forward strand.
TAAGCGCCCGAGTCGATGTTGTTTACGATGTCCTTACCATCATAAATACAAGTATTGGTACCTGTACCTAATATTGCAGCAAAGCCGGCGTTTCTGCCTAATAACGCTCGTGCAGCAGCAAGCAGGTCATGGCCTATATTTACTTTAGCTTTTGTAAAAACCGCGCTCATGGCATCCTCAACCTGCTTACGTTTTTCTTCTGTAGAGCAGCCTGCGCCATAATAGTTAACCTCAGTAATCTTATCTTTTTCAAGATCAGTAGGTAAACTTTCATTTAACGAGTTAACAATGTAGGCAATACTCGAAAAATATGGATTATACCCTTCTGTGTTAAAGTAAACTTTTACACCTTCCTCGTTTAGTAAACACCAGTTCGTCTTAGTTGAACCGCCGTCAGCAATTATGATCATAATTTTAAGATTTATAAAACAGTCGTTAAATGTATAACTTCTTCTTGTAATATAAATACATGTAATAAAAAAAATATGACCAACCCTATAGTTTATATTACTATTACGTTAAGGTTTCGGTTATAACTATAGCAGGTGTAATAATTAAAAGTTAAAATTCTAATTTATTTTTAAGCAGTTTTTTGCATCTTTGCACCGCTCCTGGCACAATCAGGAACGATGGTCCTATAGCTCAGCTGGATAGAGCAACAGATTTCTAATCTGTAGGTCTCAGGTTCGAATCCTGATGGGATCACGAAAGTTCCGCTAATTTATAGCGGGACTTTTTTTATTTGCCGAAATAACCATAAATTAAACGTACCTTGCCAACTTATATAAAATAATCATGGCAACAGGAACAGTAAAATTTTTCAATGAATCAAAAGGCTTCGGCTTTATTACACCAGACGCAGGTGGCAAAGAAGTATTTGCACACGTAACAGGATTGATCGATGAGATCCGCGAAGGTGACTCAGTTACATACGAAGTAGAAGATGGTAAAAAAGGCCCAAGTGCCGTTAACGTTAAAATCGCGTAAGTTTGGCAAAGTCGACCGCAACATTTAGTAAAAAGGAAAAAGAAAAAAAGCGACTAAAAAAATCGCAGGATAAAAGGGAAAAAGCCGAAGAACGCAAGTCTAACTTCGTAAAAGGCAAAACCCTGGAAGATATGATGGCCTATATTGATGAACATGGCAACATCACTTCCACCCCACCCGATCCATCGCGCAAGCTAAAGGTAAACTCCGAAGATATCCAGATCGCTATCCCTAAACAAGAAGACATTGTTCAGGAAATAGTGCGTAACGGCATAGTAGGTTTCTTTAACGATGCAAAAGGCTACGGTTTTATCAAGGACCTGCAATCGCAGGAAAGCATATTTGTGCATGTAAATGCATTAACAGAGCCTATTAAAGAGGGTAACAAAGTAACCTTCGAGATAGAGCCCGGTGCCAAAGGACCAACCGCGGTAAAAGTGAAAATTTCCAAATAAAACTATTAAAGCCGGATAATTATCCGGCTTTTTTGTTTCCAAGATTTGATTTATTAATACATATTTAAATCAAAACGCCTCTTCCCGTGTTTTATAATCATGACAAAGCACACCACCACACCCAACGAACCCGAAGAAATGCCTGTACAGCCGGACAGCCCGGAAATAAAACAACCTGCTGATCCAATAGCGCCCGAAATACCGCAAAGAGAAATACCAGACGTGCCACAAGAACTGCCGCCGCCAATGATTGAGCCGGGAGAGCCGAAGGTTATTTAAGAGAGCTGAGACTCTTTAATAAGATAGTGGATCTTATAATTTTAGTTTCTGCCAGGTACTTTTTAATGTACGGTATTGTTCTAACTCACTATCCGACATGGATGCGGTAACATTGATAGATTTACCATCTAACCCGCTAATTACATAGTTGGTTCTGATGGTATCAAAAAACTGGATCTTAAACTGATTATGCAA
>JACMRC010000216.1 GCA_014376655.1 Mucilaginibacter sp.
GAACAAGCAATTACCGATGCGGGTTACAACGCTATATGGCACGGGCAAAGAAGCTGGAACGGGGTAGCTATATTAGCCAAAGGCGAGATCCAGGAACTTAAACGCGGCCTGCCCGGCGACCCGGAGGACCTGCACAGCCGCTATATTGAAGCTTTTGTAAACGGTGTGGTGATCGGTTGCCTGTATTTACCCAACGGCAACCCTGCACCCGGGCCAAAGTTTGATTATAAACTGCAATGGTTCGAGCGGTTTATAAGCCATGCCGCAGGTTTACTGGCACGCGGTATCCCGGTAGTTTTAACTGGAGATTATAATGTTATGCCAACCGAGCAGGATGTTTACAAACCGGAGCGCTGGCTGGACGATGCGCTCTTCCGACCTGAAACTCGCGAAGCTTTTCACCGCTTGTTAGCACAAGGCTGGACAGATGCCATCCGCAAACTATACCCTACCGAAACCATTTATACTTTCTGGGATTATTTTAGGAACGCCTACGGACGCAACGCCGGTTTACGGATAGATCATTTTTTGCTTAGCCCCGAAGTTGAAGGGCGCTTGCTGGCAGCCGGGGTAGATAAACATGTGCGCGGGTGGGAAAAGTCAAGTGATCATGCGCCGGTTTGGGTGGAGTTGAGTGATCAGTAAATAATGCAAAAAGCAAGGGCCCCGTGCGATTCCTTCCCAACGGGAGGGTGTAGGGAGGGGTTAACAAACACGCAAATCAAAAATGGGCAAGATCATTCCATACAACCCCAAACTAAAACAGTTAGCTCGTAAGCTAAGGAAGGATATGACCTTCGGCGAGGTATTGCTATGGAATGAATTAAAGGAAGATAAACTTTGGGGCTTTGATTTTGACAGGCAACGATGCATCGACAATTACACTGTTGATTTTTATTGTAAGGAATTAATGTTAGCTATTGAAGTTGACGGCATATCGCATAATAATGTGGAAGCTTTTGCAAAGGATGGTGCGAGGCAGTTGACTTTAGAAAAATTCGGGATAAAGTTTATTCGTTTTAGTGAAGGCGATATGAAGCATGATATGATAAATGTTATGAGGGCTATTGAAGGTGTGATAATCGAAATTATAAAGACCCGACCTGACTTGAATTTGCCGAAGGGTTTTGATATGACTTTATTGGGTAATTAATAGCATGTTTTAGAACCCCTCCCTACACCCTCCCGTTGGGAGGGAATCGCGCAGGCCGCCGCTTTTTTTATTGCCCTTAACTAACTCCCTCATAATGCTCAACCACCGGGAACGGATCATAATAATGATGCAGTAGTTTCTTCCATTCCTGGTATTCGGTAGATTGCCTGAAACCGATGGTATGATCTTCTAAAGTATCCCACTCTACCAGTAAAATATATTTGTTTGGCTGCTCTATACATTTACTTAACGAGTGTTTGATATAGCCCTTAATAGCGCTGATGTATTGCCCGGCGATGGCAAAGTCTTTTTCGAATTGAGGTTCTTTACCGGGGATAATGTTTAGTATTGCTACTTCTAAGATCATGTAGATAAAGTTAGTGTAACTATATTTGGTATCAAGTAAAAATTACTACCTTGTGGTACCTACATACTAAACCGATAACAATGAGGAACTTATTTACCTGTTTATTTGTGCTATTTAGCATCACTTGCTCTGCACAATCAAAAAATACCGCTAAAATTTCCGGCAAAATTCCAAAAATGGCGGGCGACTCTATTTTATTGAGCAATACAAACCGTTTCAATGTTAAAATACCTGTTGATTATTCCGGAAACTTCAGCAAGACCATTATTATAGATAGTGCCAACTATTATTATTTCAACGGCACGTTTGTTTACCTGGAACCACAAATGAACCTGGTTGTTAATAAAATAGATTCGGTTTATGTGTTTACAGGTAAAGGGAGTAAAGAGAACAACATATTTAAACAGATCAATGAGTCTATAAAACAATACCTCCCCTTTGAGTATAGCGCCTTGTTTGATAAGCCATTAGAGACCGAGCCGACTGATTTCATGAAACAAATGGACGATTATACTGCGAAAGCATCAGCATTATTAGCAGATAAAAGTTTGAACAGTTTTTTTGTCAGAACACAACAAACCAATATAGATTACCTTGTACGATATGGCACAGATCTGTACACCAAAAAATATGGCGTTGATCCGCAGATGGAAAGAGAATCGCGTGCAGTTTCAAGAACCCTTACCCGCGAAAATGTTAAAGAAGTAACGGCCAAGATGATGGAGTTGATCACCAAAATGCATGTTAAAAGAATGGATGTACAAGGGCGTGACCTGACCCAAAAAAGAATTTGGAAAGATTTTAATATTAACAACGGTACTTTATACCAATTCTCATTAACATACCGCGAATTGGTAGAAAAAAAGTTAGCCCAGATTATAAGTGCCGAACGGACCCGGAACCCTTACAATGATGGCAAAAACCCGAATGAAATACGCTTTGATATTATCAGTAAAGAGATTAGCAACGATTATATCAAACAGCGATTATTATACACGGTAATGATGTCGTTAATGAGGCCTGGCGATAAACTTGAAGTAAATTATACCAGGTATATGGCCGTTGTTACAGACCCATACTACAAAACACAAATAACCAGGGGATATAGTAACTTAAAATTAACCGCGCCGGGTACCTTGTCGCCGCAATTTGTTTATAATGATGAACATGATAAATCGGTTGATCTGAGCAGCTTAAAGGGAAATTATGTTTACATAGATATTTGGGCTACCTGGTGCGGCCCATGTAAAGCAGAGATCCCATCGCTTAAAACTGTCGAGAGAAAATATGAGCATGAAAACATCAAGTTTGTAAGTATCTCTGTAGACGAAAAGAAAGATATGACCAAATGGAAAAATTTTGTAAAAGATAATGCCTTAGGCGGCATACAGGTTTTTGCCGACAATGACTGGCGTTCTGCTTTTATAACCAGTTATGACATTCATAGCATCCCGCGGTTTATACTACTCGACCCCGAGGGCAAGATC
>JACMRC010000217.1 GCA_014376655.1 Mucilaginibacter sp.
AGCTACTTGTTTTAAAAGCGATTTGCTAAAGAATGCACACCCGGTAATTTTATTTTTCGCTGTTTTTTTGTAAATTTGTATAAGCCTGGCCTCAGGCTGGTACAAAACAACCGCACTTTTTAAGAATAAATTACATTTTTTACTTAACGTGTTTATAAACAGCTATTTAAGTTAAAATTTCCGCTGTGAAAACGCGTAATATAATGTAATAATCGCGTGAAAACGCGTGATATAGTGTGATAATCGTGTGAAAACGCGTGATATAGTGTGATTTTATGCGATTAAATATAGAGCAATACCTAAGGCGCAACAGGTAAACGATCACCGGGTGCCGTGGCTTAAATCAACCCCCGTTCTTTGGTTCCCGAATAATATTTCAAATTGATTAAGTCGCCGGGGATGTCGGCTTTGGTATTCCAACTATAATGTATCGAAAGGGCGGTACCCAAAGCAGTGGCTTGCGCCATAGATGCGGCGTAAACTTCAACATCAGGAAAAGTCTTTGCTAACAGATTCATAAACACCGCGTTCTTGCTAAAGCCGCCATCCACAAAAATGCGTTTAACCGGGCTATTTTTTAGTACCAGGTCGGTAGCTTCTTTTTGCTTCGCGACAAGGTTGTGCATCAGCTCAAAATAAGCGGAGATGTCATCGCCGGTGAGATCAGTATCGATTGTTATATTGCGGTATTTAATAACATCCTCGCCATATTTTTCGGCGATGGCTTTGATGCCCACATCGTACTCATGCCCGCTAAATAGGCGCGATGCTTTAACCGGTTTACCTTTGTATTGAATGTAATTTAAACAATCCTTCTCTAATTCCTCCGCTGTTAAAGGCGACTGGTTAAAAGGGTTTAAACTGATGGACCAGGTACCTGTCGACTGCAACACAAAAGGCATATTAAAGCTTGCCAAATATGGTATCAATGCTGCTGAACTATCGTGCAGACCCATACCTACCTGGTAATGTTCTTTTTTATCAGAAGGTTCAACCACGCCGTTTGATGGTGCAATTGGGGCCAGTATTTTATCTATGCCCTCTTTTATTACCCAGTTGTGGTAGGTGTTCTTTTCAAAATCCCAAAGGGCGGTATGGCAGCCAATACTGGTGCAGTCAGAGAATGCGCGGCCGCTTATGAGGTAGCTTAGATATTGTGGCAGATGCAGCGCATATTTTATCCGCTTAAATAATTCAGGCTGCTCATATTTTATGCGATACAGCTGCAGGCCCGAGTTTAAGCTTTCTAAAGCCGGCGAGGCCGTTTCAAATGCTATTTTAGCCTCATCACCATAAGTATCGTAAAACTTCTTTTTTAACTTCTCGGGATAGGGTTTCAGATAATTGTACAACGGAGCAATGGCTTCACCATCCTTATCTAAATAAACAAAGCTGGCACCATAAGCCGAAAAGTTAACCGCCTCTAACCTAAACTCCGTTAAGCGCTTTACTTCGTTAAGCGAATCCAACACCGACTTTTTCAGCGCGTCTAAATTTTCGCAGGCAAAGCCATCCTCGTCCACGATCTCATTAAACCTGGCCGAGCGTTCAAAAACAATATTATAGCTCTCATCAAAAAGAAAGAGTTTTTTATTGGTTTTGCCCACATCAAAAACCGCGATAACTGGTATAGAGTTCATGCTATAAGCCGGTTGCCTGGGTTTTCTCGCCGCGTTGTTTAATTAAGTTGGCACGTACTGCTCCTTCACGATATAACGTGATAGGGCTTAATGCACCACCTGCACGTAAACGCGCTTCGGCTATCAGCGGGCGCACATCAGTACGGTAAGCCGTTTGCAAGATCTCCTGTGCTTTGGCTACGTCGTTATTTTGCTGTGCATCAACTAATGCTTTGGTATCAACCAATAATGCTTGTGCATAGGCGATCTTTATAGCTTCTACAGATTGGATCAGATCCTCGATAGGGTCCTTAACATTATGCGACGCGTCTATCATCCAGCCGATACCGGTTGCATGATTCAGTCCACGGGCATCCATACCCTCCACCAGTTCATTAAATATCAGGAACAATTGGTATGGGTTAATGCTGCCTACGGTAAGGTCGTCATCACCATATTTGGAGTCGTTAAAATGGAACCCGGCCAACTTTTGCTCCATCAGCAATAAAGAAACTATCTGCTCAATATTGGTATTTGGCAAGTGGTGACCAAGGTCAACCAACGTTAGCGCTTTTTTACCCAGTTTAGAAGCTAATAGATGAGATTGTCCCCAATCGCCAATAGTGGTCGAGTAAAAGTTAGGCTCGAAAGGTTTGTATTCTATCCACACTTTCCAATCATCAGGCAGTGCAGCGTAGATCTGTTGCAGGCTGTCTAATGTATTTTGGAAAGCTTTACGAAAATTCAATTGTCCGGGGAAGTTTGACCCGTCAGACAACCAAACCGACAGTGCGTTCGATCCCAACTCCACGCCGTATTTTATTACTTCGACATTGTGTGCAATGGCCTGGTCGCGCACGGCTTTATCTGTATGATGTAGCGAGCCAAATTTATAGCTCAGCTTAGCATCTTTTTGATCCTGGAAGGTGTTAGAGTTTACCGCGTCGAAGTGTAAACCATATTGCGCCGCATAGGCTTTTATGGCTGTGGCATTTTCAGGGATATCCCACGGAATGTGCAGCGATATAGAATTACTTGAACGGTTCAACGCATGGATCATACCCACATCGCTTATCTTCTCTTCCAGGTTACGTGGCTCGCCACCGCCCGAAAAACGGCCGAACCGTGTACCGCCGGTACCCAAGGCCCAGCTCGGTATGGCTATGTTAAATGCCTGCAGTTTTTGCAGTACATCGTCTAAATTGTTAACCTCCTCGGCAACGAAATTAAACTTGCTCTGGTGGTCCTTTATATGCTGATGATTGAATTCTTCAATTTTATGTTGTTCCATAGTTATATTATCTTACAAATCCGGCAGCAACACCGCCATCAACATTTAAAACATTTCCTGTTGATTTACTTAATAAGCCACCTGCAAAAGCAAAGCAGGCATTAGCAATATCAACAGGTAAAATAACTTCATTTAATAAGGTGCGCTTAGCATAATATGCAGGCAGTTCGGCAACGGTTACGCCGTAAGCCTTGGCACGGCCTTCGGCCCAGCCACCTGCCCATATATTACTATCGCTGATAACCGCGTCGGGGTTAACAACGTTAACGCGGATCTTATCGGCACCTAACTCGGCAGCATTTAAACGGCTTAAGTGTAGTTGTGCTGCTTTGGCACTGCCATAACCGGCATTGTTCGGACCACTTACTAATGCGTTTTTACTTACTATATTGATAATATCGCCGCCTATATCCTGTTTCTTCATCACATTAGAAGCCGCCTGTGTTACCAGGAACTGGCCTTTTACCAATACATCATATAACAGGTCCCAATCCTTCTCGGTATGGTCTGCAATAGTTTTAGAGATTGATAAGCCTGCGTTATTAACGATCAGATCCACACCGCCAAAAGCTAAAATAGCTTCTGCTACGGCATTGTTAATTTGGTCTGCCTTGGTAACGTCAAGTATAACTGTTGTGTAAGCGTCTTTACCAAATAGCTTTTTAAACTCTTCGCCGGCACTTTCAAGCCGTTCGGCATTCATATCATTCAACACAACACATGCGCCTTCTTCGGCAAATTTTTTGGCGATAGCTTTACCAATACCACCGGCACTACCGGTAACTAAAGCCACACGGCCCGATAAAGCTTTTGGCTTAGGCATGCGCTGTAGTTTGGCTTCTTCTAATAGCCAGTATTCAATATTAAATGCTTCCTGGCGTGGTAATGAGGTATAATCAGATATCGCCTCGGCACCTTTCATTACATTAATGGCATTCGTGTAAAACTCAGCGGCTACGCGCGCGGTTTGTTTGTCTTTAGCAAAAGTGAACATCCCCACACCCGGGTACAAAATTACCACCGGGTTAGCATCGCGGATAGCCGGGCTATTTGCATGCTTGCAGGTTTCGTAATATTCGGTATATATCGCGCGGTAAGCATCAAATGCAGGGGCAAGGCGGGTTTTAAGCGCATCAACATCGCTCAGGTCTTCGTCCTTACCTAACTCTAATACCAGCGGACTGATCTTTGTGCGCAGGAAGTGATCCGGGCAGCTGGTGCCAAGCGGAGCTAAACGATTTAAGTCATTTGAGTTAATGAACTCCAACACACGGGCATCGTCAGTAAAATGCCCTACCATGTTTTGTTTTGACGAGCAGAAACCACGCAGTATTGGCGCTAATGCGGTAGCCTGTTTCTTACGACCGGCTTCGTCTAAACTATCAAGTTTTTTACCACCGAAGATCGGTCCTTTTTTGCCATAGTTTTGCTCCAAATATTCGGCGCATTGCTCAATTATTTCAAGCGTGTTAATATAGCTTTCGTAAGCGGTATCGCCCCAGGTAAACAACCCGTGCGAACCTAACATAATACCACTGATGCCCGGATTAGCGTCTAAACAAGCCTTTAATTGCAATCCCAATTCGAAGCCCGGTTTTTGCCATTCAACCCAGCCAATTTTTCCTTTAAACAGGTCAGCAGTAATTTGCTTGCCGTCTTTTGCTGCCGCGATGGCGATAGCAGCGTCGGGGTGCAGGTGGTCGATATGTTTAAATGGTAAAAAGCCGTGTAGCGGCGTATCAATAGACGGTGCTTTTGAGGCCAGATCATAAATGGTATGATTAAACAACTCCACCATTTCGTCCTCATGCTCCAAACCGCGATAAACGTTTTTAAGGCCTCGTAATTTATCTACATACAAAGCAGCAAGCCCGCTTTTTTTAAGTGTGCCTATATCACCCCCTGAGCCTTTTATCCACATTACTTCTACCTCCTGGCCGGTCAATGGATCTTTAGCTATAGCCTTGCAGGATGTATTACCACCGCCATAATTGGTCAGGCGCAGGTCGGCACCTAACAGGTTAGACCGGTATATTAAAAGGGCCACTTCATCCCCCGCAAGCTTTGCAGCCTCAGCATCGTCCCATAAGTAGCTTACGTGCTTAAAATTTGTTTCTTTGATAGACATTGTACTGTTTGTTGATCGTATTATTATTTGTTTATTTCTAATTGAGCTGTTTTAGCAACTTCCTTATCTTTTAAATTATTACCATAGCCCACCAAAATAACCGACAGGATAATGGTTGTTATACCTATAACCAGTGTGGTAAACGCTTTCTTACTTACCGATTTCCATTCTTTTAAAACGATACCCCACATATTAGCAACCAGGATGATAAACGCCATGTGCAGGATCCATGAGCTTGCACCATTACCCAGTTTGCTTTCGCCCATTCCATAGAAGAAGAATTGCAGGAACCAGGTTGTACCGGCCAATGCCGAGAAGATATAGTTTTTTAACAGCGGTGTTTTGCTATCAGTGTAATCGCCAAATGTTTTGTTGCGGGCATTCAATATCATACACCAGATAAAGTTGGTAGTCAGACCGCCCCAAAGGATAACGATATAGGTAACGTTGTTCTTGTAAAGGAAGTTAGCGCTATCAGTAATATGATTTGCTTCTCTCCAGGCTACGTTTGCAGCGTTTGCCATATCCGCACCTGCATCAATACCAAAAGCAAAACAGGCACTTAACACACCCGATATGATAGCTACGGTAATACCTAAGCCAAATTTGTAATCCTTATTTTCATTAGCTGCCGCTCCGGCTTTATTCAGGTCGCGTTCTTTTAATGTACCTGCACGGCCGCAGATAATAATGCCGATAACGCATACCGCTATACCTATCAATACAATCTGTCCCCAATGGCTTGATGCCAACATACCGATACTGTCTTTGCCATCCTTAGGCGAAAATTCATAATAAACCGCAGGCACCAGCGCGCCAAATACCGAGCATAAACCCAATATAATAGTGCTGCCTAATGATACACCTAAGTAGCGTACGCCCAAGCCGTAAGTTAAGCCGCCTATTCCCCATAGCAATCCGAAGAAATAAGTTAAACCTAAGATACCGCCATTGGTAGCTTTAATGATTTCCATAAAATGCGGGACAGTCAACCACGCAGCCAATGGCGGAACAATAAGCCATGAAAAAATGCCGCCTACTATCCAGAAACTTTCCCAGGCCCAGCCTTTTACTTTTTTGTATGGGATATAAAAACTACCGGAAGCAAAGCCGCCGATAAAGTGAAATATTACTCCGAAAATTACTTCCATGTCTTTAACTAATTACATTGATGTTGTAAAATGATATGTGCCTGAACCTACGTTTACCGCAGTATAGCCTGCAATTTGGTCCGCTGCTTTTATAACCGGTTTGCCGCCTTCGGTAACCGCGCTATCGCCTTTGGTTGGTACATAAATAGTAGCGGTAGTATTTGCCGGGATTATTACATCCAGTACAAAGTTGCTACCATCAACTTTCCAGTGCGAGCTTGCTTTGCCGTACGGGGTTTCGTAATCGGCAGCTATAGTTTTAAAGTTGCCGCCAATAGTTGGTTTTATAATGATGCCTTTATAACCCACCTGGTCGGTTTTGGTATCTAAACCTGCAACAGTGCGGTACATCCAGTCGCCAATAGCGCCGTAAGCATAGTGATTGTATGAGTTCATTGATGGAACTTCAAGTGTACCATCCGGATGGATGCCGTTCCATCTTTCCCAAATGGTGGTAGCACCCATTTTAATCGGGTATAACCATGATGGATAGTTTGGCTGTAATAATAATGTAAAGGCAACATCGGCATGCCCAAAACGACTAAGCGCGCTGCATAGGTATGGTGTACCTAAAAAGCCGGTGGTTAAATGGTTACCATAGCGCCTAACGTTATCGGCTAATCTTTGTGCAGCTTGTGCTCTAAGGTTTTCGGGCAGCATATCAAACTGCAATGCCAAAACGTAAGCGGTTTGTGTATCAGATGATATTAATCCGTTTGGCGTAACATATTCTTTGATATAAGCCGCTTTAACGTCGGCCAACAGTTTGGTATAAATTGCTTCATCATCGGTTTTACCTAAAACCTTAGCTGCATTTATCAGCAATTGAGTTGAATAAGCATAAAAGCACTGCGCTATTAAATATTTACTGGTGATGGCCGCGCTACCATCATTATCATCATTTTTGGTAAAGAATAGCCAATCGCCAAAGTGGCCGCCGATGTTCCAAAGGTTGTTACGGCTGCGGCCTTTCATGCAATCAACCCAGGCTTTCATACTGCTGTATTGATTAGCAAGAAGTTCTTTATCGCCATAAGCCAAATACATATTCCATGGAATAACGGTTGCTACGTCACTCCAACCCGCGCTACCGCCACCACCTGATGGTTTGCCATTATCAAAAGCGTCCGGAATAACGTGTGGTACACTACCGTCGGCAAATTGATCCAAGGCAACATCTTTTAACCATTTGGCAAAGAAGTTATGCGGATTCATGTTATAAGTTGCAGTACGCGAGAATACCTGCGCGTCGCCGGTCCAGCCTAAGCGCTCATCACGCTGCGGGCAATCTGTAGGGATATCAATAAAGTTACCGCGCTGGCCCCACTCTATATTATGTTGTAATTGGTTGATCAGCGGGTTAGAAGTAGAGAACGTCCCGGTAACCGGCATGTCCGAATAAACAGCTGTAGCCGTAAAATCTTCCGGTTTAATGTCGCCCGGGTAACCTTCTATCCGGATATACCT
>JACMRC010000021.1 GCA_014376655.1 Mucilaginibacter sp.
TAGAAACAAAAAATGGTACCACTGGCAGCCTAACCTACCATGCTAACTGGACAAACCAGGCTAAAGAAGTGATATTGGAGGAAACCACACGCTTTGAATTTAGCGGTACAGGCAGCCAACGAGTTATTGACCGAATAACTACCCTAAAAGCGGTTATGGATGCTAAGTTTAACGATGCCAAAGATGGTATGCTTGGCCTGCGCCTTGCACACGAGCTGCAAATGCCAACCAAAGAAGATCAAAAATTTACAGACGATAAAGGCATTGTAACCATAGTAAAAGGCGGTACCGACCCTTTAGCTAATGGCAATTATTTAACTAGTGCAGGTAAAGAAGGCGATGCTGCCTGGAGCACCCGCGGTGTTTGGTGCCTGGTATACGGTAAAATGGGTAACGATATGATTAGCATAGCTATGATCGATCATCCGCAAAACCCTAATTATCCTACCTTTTGGCATGCAAGGGGTTATGGATTATTTGCAGCAAATCCTTTAGGAGAAAAGATCTTTACCAATGGAAAGTCTGAAAAGAACCTGACCCTGAAAAAAGGAGAATCGGTTACTTTTAAATATCGCATTGTGATAGGCAATGCAGGTAAAACTTTATCGGCAGATCAGCTTAATGCTTCTGCGGCAGATTTTGCTAAAAAGTAAAATGAGATACACCCTCGCACTGGTTTTAGTATTTGGTGTAGGTAGCGCCATTGCGCAACCCCGCATCATCATAAAACTGGATGACCTGGGCAGCCGCAACGGCCGCAGTACCGCCGCACCTGTAATTGACATTTTGGTTCAGCGCAAAATCAAAGCCGGTTTGGGGGTAATTGCCGCCCAATTAGATTCGACGGCGAGCGTGGCTTACAATACATACCTGGCAGCAACCAACGATAATGGCGAGAAGCTGTTCGAGATCTGGAACCATGGGTTTAACCACTCAAACAACAACCCGCCTAATAATAACGCCGAGTTTAAAGGTACGGGCTACGAGTTTCAGAAAGATCATTTAATAAAATCGCAGGCACGGGTAAAGAAACTATTAGGCGTAACCATGCACACCTTTGGCGCGCCATATAATGCAAGTGACTCGATCACCAACAAAGTATTAGGCGAGCAAGGGGATTACCGTGTATTCTTATTCGGCAATATTACTGCCAATTTGCCGGCAGCGATTAAAAACTATAACAACCGCGTTGAGATGGAGATTACCACCGGCCAGGTTAACTACGACCATTTTGTAGCCGACTACAAAAAATACAAAAGCAAGTATAAGGATATAATGGTATTACAGGGCCATCCAAATATGTGGGATGCTGCAAGATTAGTAGAGTTTAATAAGATCCTGGATTACTTGATTGCCCAAAAATGCAAGTTTGTTTTGCCGGTTGATTATTATTTGAAGGGGAAATAATTTCGGTTACGGTAATAGTTTGATCACTTTAAACATTTCTGGATATTCAATAACGTATTTTATTTCATATCGTTGTCCCCATAAATATTGATGATCAGCGTTATTTAATCTTCGTTTAATTGTTTTTGTTCCGGTTGTATATTGAAATATCGCATAATAGTTAGTACCGCTACGATAATGGCTCTGTTCTATTCCAGTAATTTCAGCTACCGTATTTATTGTTTGGGCATTTTTCAAAAGGTCTGTCTCACGCGATTTAGCTAAATCTATAACAACGGACACCGTTAATGCGCACAAACAGGCGATTATAAACAAATCAATCTGGCCTAACCAGGTTACGGATCTTATTTTAGCAAGCGTTTTTTTATAAGGTAATGAGTTTTTGATCGGGAACCAATAGATAATAACCCATCCAAGAAAAGAGAAAATCAAACAGAGAAAAAACAACCATGTATTATCCCTATAATATTGATAATATAATAATAGCGAAGCCATCAAAATAATCAGTGGGCCTATCAGCCAAAAATACTTACCAAGGCGCATTAGATACTTATTTGATGCCAAATATAAGATATCCAAGCAATTGTTAAGATTAAGTTTAGACTTCTGCTAACTTCCTTATATCCTCAATCTCCAATACCTGTTTATCATATCCTTTAACAACACAATTTATCATGGCCTGCCCAACTTCATGCAGTGTAAGTGTAGATTTTGGCGACAGGAAATTAACAACAGGGTACAGCCACATAAACCATCGATATACGCCTTTTAAACTTTGCTGTCCGTCAACCGGCTTCATAATACCTGGGCGAAAGGCATAGGCTTTTTTATAAGGGAGTTTAAATAAAGCGTTCTCGGTACGGCCCTTAACACGCGCCCACATTACCGATCCTTGCTCGGTGCTATCGGTATTGCTGCCGGATACATAAGTAAACACCATTTCCGGGTTAAGCTTGGCTACAGTTTCGGCAAAGTTTAGAGTAATATCATAGGTAAGGTGCGTATACTCGGGTTCTTTCTTACCAACAGATGTTACACCGGCGCAAAAAAAACAGGCATCATAACCGGTTAACTGGTCGGTTACTTTGGTAAGGTCCATAAAATCGGGAAACAATAACTCTTTTAGCTTGGGGTGTTGCTTGTCGTAATGCTTACGATTAACAATTAATACCTCGGCCACGTCGGCGTTAGCCAGGCAATGTAATAACACCCCTTCGCCTACCATGCCGGTAGCGCCTGTTATAATAACTTTGATTTTCATGCTCTGCTAATTGTTGCTGTTAATGTAGACGAACAACAATATAAAACATTTTAAATTATTTTGTTTGCGGTGATTTTAACTAAACCCCAAACTGCGTTAAATGATGATCAAGATGTTTGTAAAACATAGTGTTCCACTCGCCAATGGAGAGCTTCCCAAATGAGTGCGACTCTTTGCCATCAAAATGTGCCTCGCCTAACTGCTGCGTTTGATTAAGGTGATCCATTAAACGTTTCTTTTCGGTCTCAAAATCCCGCTCATCCTTAATTAAAAAGGCCGGAGCCGTTGGATTATTATGTTTGTAAGAGTGCGGGCCCACTACTTTTTCCTTTACCAATGTCTTCAAAATAAATTTCATAAACACGTTGGGCTTAGGGTGCTTGTCTGTATAAACCATCTCATAGCTTACATTGCAATGGGCAAGCATTTTCGCCACTGTCATTTTGCCCCATTCGGGTGTGGATTGCGGCGTTAATTTATTTATGCGGGCGGTTAGTTCGGCAACATCGGCGGGGTTAAATACACTTTTCATTCTTAATTATGATCTGGTTGTTTAAAGATGGTGATTTTTAACTTGTTGGGCAAAACTAAATGCAATAAAAAAGGGCCAGGGGAAATCTTCCCAAGGCCCACTAACAGGGGTATTAAATAGTTATGCTTTGTTTACAGATTCGCGCATAATAACAGATACCGTAAATACCGCCAGGCAGCCCAACAACATCAGCCCAGCATATAAATTTCTGGTGGTATTGGTATCCATTGTCATTATTACCATTGCCGTTAATACAATTAAGCAAATGGTAATAATCGTAGTTACTAAAGAATATTTTGTTTCCATGTTCGTATTGTTTAATCCTATAACTAATACAAACAATAAGCCATTGCTATTTATAGGGAAATTATGGGTAAAATACTATTACTGTGTGTATCCCACTTCCCATATTAGGCAACAATTGTAACAGGCGTGTTACAATTGGGTGTTTTACCCAATCCTGTCCGTAAGGCCGCGTAATAACATTGCACCTATAAACATTACCGCGCATGCTGCTAATACAATACCTGCAACCAGGTTACGCGCGCTTTCTTCTTCCATAAAATTTAAAGTGATTAAGGTTGATACAACCAAAAAAAGGATAACCCACGCAAGGTCAAATCTGAACATTTTCTTCATACTTATTATTTGATACGTATGTACAAACAAATAAAGCACCAATATTTAATCGTTGACTTTTTGGGTTCAAAAGCATTAACAAGTATTTTATTACTGTTGACTTTAATTGCAAATACGGGAAATTATACCCCACATTGCGCCAAATAAAGTATTTTTAAAAAATGCGGGCAAAATGTGTAGCTATATTACTATTCTGGGTTAGTTGGGCTAATGCACAACGAATCGCGAAGCCGTTCCCGCAACACACTCCTTATTTTACGGGAACAATCAAGCCAAATCATATCAGCCAGTTACAACTGGATAATACAGTACGCAGTTTCTACACCCAATGGAAAGACCGTTTTGTAAAAATAGTACCCGGTAAACTTCAAAGCTATATTTGGTTTGAGGGGATTGGTGGTAAGCAATGTGTGTCCGAAGGGCAGGGTTATGGCATGATCATCACCATATTAATGGCTGGGCATGATATGAAAGCCCAATTAACCTATGATAACTTATTTAGATACGTTAGGTCGCACCCAAGTAGCCGAAGTAAACACCTCATGGCTTGGGCACAAAAAACAAACGGAACAGACCTCGATAAAACATCGGCAACGGATGGCGATATAGATATTGCTTATTCACTGTTGTTAGCCTCAAAACAATGGGGCGACAAGGGCGCTATCAATTACTCGCAGGAAGCTAAAGCGATGATAAACGCCATTATGCGGTATGAGATCAACCCTAAAAGTTGGTCGGTTTTGTTGAGCGACGGTGTGGAGGCAGAAAGCAAGGATTATTTTGCTACGCGGTCATCTGATTTTATGCCCGCCCATTTTAAAGCATTTCAACAAGCGACGCATGATGAGCGCTGGGATAAAGTAATTGATGCCGGGTATAAGCTGTTCAATTATATGCAGCATAACTACAGCCCGGATGCCGGTTTGTTATCCGATTTTATAATCAGCCTAAATAAAAAACCTAAACCAGCCGGACCGAACTTTTTAGAGGATAAATATGATGGCCAATATAATTACAATGCCTGCCGTGTACCGTGGCGCATAGCTACGGATTATTTACTAACAGGCGATAAGCGCTCAAAAAACAGCGTAAACAAAATAAACAATTGGATAAGGGAGACTACCAATAATAATACGTACAACCTGTCTGCCGGGTACACCTTAGCGGGTAATGATATTAAAGGGCGATACTTCGAGGCATTAAGCTTTGTAGCGCCATTTGGGGTAGCAGCAATGGTTGATGCTAAGAACCAAATCTGGCTAAACCACGTTTGGGATTATCTCGTTGGTTTTAAGTTGAAAGATTACGACTACTACGATAACAGCATAAAGCTGTTAAACATGATCATAATGTCGGGCAATTACTGGCAGTAGACATCAAATTTGTCATTGCGAGCGAAGCGTGGCAATCGCGAACTATTATCCGCATTACATCCTTGCGATTGCCACGCTCGTTCCTCGATCGCAATGACAAATTATCATAAAACAAGGGGCTATTGCAACTGCAATAGCCCCTTGTTTTATCAGTTCTACTATTTAATATTTACTACAGATATACCTGCGTCAATAAAGCCTGCGCGGTTATTGCCGGCATCAATATGGGCATGTATGGCAATTGCATTTTTGCCATTAGGTACAAATGCTTTTTTGCCTGCGTCATTAATATCTTCGATGGTGTAATTGCGTGAGTGCCCGGCTATGCTGGCGGCTTTAACACCGTTGATGTACACATCGCAGTTATCCTGGTGACGGATAACCAATACCAGGTCCTTAATGCTGGCTACGCTGCCTGCGGTAAATTCCTGGCGCATCCAGATGTCTTTGCCGGTCCAAATGGTACGCACACCCGTTGGTGTAGGCGTTGGGCGGACAAGATTTGGCGTGGCGTTAGCGCGTATGTTGTTTCCTATTCTTGAAGAAAACCCTGCTACTGCCGACTGCCATGCACCATCATTAAATGCCGGTGTTAACCACGCGGTATCTGGTTTTTCAAACGTATATTTCCAGTTACGTCCCTCCATTTGCGATGTTGGCAGAACTGTAGTCAACGTCACACTGCCTTTAATAGCCAGATCGTTTGATGCTTTAATGGTGGCTTCGGGTGCTTTCACCACCTCGCGGTCATAAGTAAGCAAGCCGTTTAATTCAGACTCTACATCGGTAGTTTCGGTATAAACTGCCGCGCTTAAACCTCGGGTTGTTTTTAAAAATGCCAAATCGCGCGAGTAAGAATGATACAGATCAGTATAATCTTTCAACTTATCTATCATAATATAAGTTGGGCGCTGCGACCATGTATGACCGGGGATAATATAGCCTATACCGCCGTATTCACCATTAGCAACAACTTGTGTGGTTGATGGTAAAGCGTCCGGATCAGGGTAGCTGTGTACATCCAGGTAATCGCCGGCATTATACCATTCGCCGCCGCTGGCCTGGTTAACCAGGCGTGATGGGTCCATTTGTTTAACCATGCTAACCAGCGATGGTGTGTTTTGGGCGCGCTGCGATTGGCCCTCATTAAACGTTACCCAGGTAACAATACAAGGCGAGTTCCAATGTGTTTGTACGATCCTGGCCAGCTCACTGCGGAACTCGGCAGTATCAACCGGCTGTGCTGTAAATCCACGCCCTACGTACGAGTTTGGCGATGGCATATCCTGCCATATCATCAAACCTAATTTATCTGCCCAATAATACCAGCGATAGGGCTCAACTTTAATGTGCTTACGGATCATGTTAAAGCCAAAGTCTTTGGTTTTTTGTATGTCGTATTTCAAAGCTGCGTCGGTTGGGGCGGTATAACCACCATCTGGCCAGAAGCCTTGGTCTAACGGGCCAACCTGGAACAGGAATTTATTATTCAAATACAATTTTTTATAACCGCCATCATTCTCGACAGAGATCTTACGCATACCAAAATAACTTGATACAGCATCAACCTTAGTTGCACCTTTTACTACAGCTATCTCAAGGTCATACAAGAATGGGCTATCCGGCGACCATAATTTAGCATTAGGTACTGGTACGCTTATTTCTGTATTGGCTTTTGCCGTCATGGTTTTAACCACCTTAGCACCATCTTTTACAGTGATGCTAAGATTTGCCGCGCCATCAGCTGTTACGGTAAGTTTAACTACACCTTTATCAATATCGGGCACAATTTTAATATCATTAATACCTGCTTTTGGTACGGGCTCTAACCATACGGTTTGCCAGATACCGGTTACCGATTGGTACATAATACCACCCGGTTTTAACGTTTGCTTGCCGCGCGGGAAACCTCCGTTATCAGTCGGGTCAAACACGCGTACCGTAATTTCCTGTGGACCTGATGCGGTTATGGCCGAGGTAATATCATAACTAAACGGATCATACCCGCCTTTATGTACACCTACGCTTTTGCCATTCACAAACACTTCGCTTTCAAAATCTACAGCGCCAAAGTGTAATAGGATGTTCTCGCCTTTCCAGGTGGCTGGTACGGTAAATGTGCGGCGGTACCATAAACGGTCGTGCGCCTCCATTACACCAGACAAGGCCGACTCGACAGCGAATGGGACCAATATGTTAGATGATAGTTTGCCCGTTGGCAAAACATCACCGGCTGCACCCGGCTGGTATTGCCATAAGCCGTTTAAGTTCATCCACTTGGCACGTACCATTTGCGGGCGCGGGTATTCAGGTAATACGCTGTTGGGGTTAACATCTTTGGCAAATTTGCTCATCAAAGCCGCCTTTTTGGGTTGCCATTGCTGCGCGAACAGTAACGATGGCAGCAGGGCACATATCGCCAGGGTTAAAAACTTCTTCATATTAATAAGTGGTTGAGGATTAAATTGGCAGGCTAAATTTAAATTAAAAAAGGAATAGTTATATATTAATCAGCAGATATGTTACAATTGGGTTTTAGGCGTAAGGCAAAATTATTAACTTGCCCCCCTATGTATGATATTTGTTGCGTTGGCCATATTACTTCTGATAAAATAGTTAATACCAAGGGCATTATGCACATGCCGGGAGGGACGGCCCTCTATTTTTCGTGTGCGGTAAATAAGCTCGACGTAAAATATGTTTTGGTAACAGCGCTTGGTGCTGCCGAAATGGAGTATGTTGACAACCTGCGTAGCAAAAACATAGAAGTAAGGGTACAACCCAGTACGCATACCGTAATATTTGAGAATATTTACGGCGAGAACCAGGACGAACGCACCCAAAAAGTACTACAAATAGCAGACGCTTTCACCATGGAGCAGTTGTTAGATGTTGAATCGAAAGCCTTTCATTTGGGCCCGCTTTTAGCAGGCGATTTTACTACAGATTTTATAAGAACACTATCTACCAAAGGTTCGATATCGTTAGATGCCCAGGGCTACCTGCGTAAAGTGGTTAATAAAAAAGTATTTTTGACCGATTGGCCCGACAAGCTGAACGCATTGCAATACATCGATATTTTAAAAGCTGATGTTGCCGAACTGGCCGCGCTATCGGGCTATAAAACCGTGGAAGAAGGGGTGAAATTCCTTGCCGACCTTGGTGTTAAAGAAGCCGTAATAACCAACGGCAGCCAGGGCTCTGTAATTTACAGTGACAGTGTCTTTTACAATATCGATGCCTATCAGCCGCAATTGGTAGTAGATGCTACCGGCTGTGGTGATACCTATATGGCCGGGTATTTATACCAACGCATTAAAAAGAATGCAGCCATACGACAAGCCGGCGAATTTGCCGCGGCTATGGCCGGGCTTAAAACCATGTCGCCGGGGCCATTTGTGGGGACTGAGGATGAGGTAATCAGGTTCCTGACACAGCGTAGGTAGCACCGCTTTACCACATAATATCACACTTTATCACGCGATTATTACATGGAATCACACGCTATCACGCGGTTATCACACGAAATCACATCGTATCACACGATTTCACAGTATAATTTTTAACTTAAATGGCTGTATATTAACACAATACCTAAAGAAGTGCTTTTATACGCTGAATTTACCTTGGAAAGAGTAGGGTATCGCGAGAAAGGACTCTACAAAGGTACCAAAAAAGCACTAAATTAAAAAAAAGGTGGGACTTTGGAAGATAGTTTAGACGTCGGTTAATAGCAGTTAAAAAGCGATTTCCGTGGTGTAAGTACAGATAAACATTGTCCACCTTTTTATTGTTATCTTATTATAGTTCAGACTTGGTCAATTAATCTTTTGCTCAACCAACTATTTTTAAAAAAATAATTTTGCTTGCTAAAACTGAATTGCTCAATAATTTATCTAAAAAATTGATTTGTTTTTAACTGTTTTGTGGAAAATTTCATAAAATATATCAATAATAATTGCGATTTTTTCAAAAAACTTGTATTTATTTAAAAACTGTTTATATATTACATCTTTATAACATAACCGGTTAACAAAAAACTATTTTAACCTAATATTTTCATGCAGGAATCAGCTTATTTTGATAAATATAGCCCGATAAGTGGCGTTTGGGACGAGATGTATGGAGCAGATGCCAAAGTGCGTGACCATTACCGCAAAGTAATTGAATACATTTCAAGAGAGTCGGCTGACGACCTGAATAAAAAGGAGGAGCTTGCTAAACGGCTTTTCATGAGCCAGGGTATAACCTTCACCGTATATAACAGCGGCGAGGGTATTGAAAAGATCTTCCCGTTTGATATTATCCCCCGTATTATTACCGCTGCAGAATGGGCCTTTGTAGAGAAGGGTATTAAGCAACGCCTTAACGCGCTCAACCTGTTTTTAAAAGATATCTATCATAACCAATTCATCATAAAAGATGGCATTGTACCTATTGATATTATATACTCATGCCCACATTTCCTGCGCGAAATGTATATGTTGAATGTGCCTTATGATATTTATGTGCATATATCGGGTATTGACTTGATCCGTGATTTTGACGGGACATTCTATGTATTGGAGGATAACCTGCGTACCCCATCGGGCGTGAGTTATATGCTGGAGAACCGCGAAATAACCAAACGTTTGTTCCCCGATCTACTGCCGCAATGTGGCGTACGCAGCGTAACCGAATATCCGTCCATCTTGTATAAAAACCTGCTGGCGTTATCGCCAAGGCAAATAGCTAACCCTAACATTGTGTTATTAAGCCCGGGTATTTATAACTCGGCGTACTTTGAGCATACTACGTTAGCCCGTTTGATGGGTGTAGAGTTGGTTGAAGGGCGCGATTTGGTGGTTAACAATCATAAAGTATACATGAAAACTACCATCGGACTGCAACAGGTTGATGTGATCTATCGCCGGGTTGACGATGAGTATCTGGATCCGTTGGTATTTAACCCAAGCAGTATGTTAGGCGTAGCAGGTATTATGGGTGCTTACCGTAAAGGGAATGTAGCAATTGTAAATGCCATAGGTAATGGTGTTGCCGATGATAAAGCGGTATACACTTACGTGCCCGATATGATCCGCTATTACTTAAACGAAGAGCCGATATTAAAGAACGTGCCTACCTACCAATTGGGCAATGATGAAGAGCGCGAGCACGTTTTCAAGAATCTTAACAACATGGTAGTTAAGCGCACCAATGGCAGCGGCGGCTACGGCATGCTGATGGGCCACGCGGCAACTGAAGAAGAGATTGACGAGTATAAAAAAGAGATCATCAAGGAGCCGCGCAACTTTATCGCGCAGCCAACCATAAGCCTTTCGGCAGCGCCATGCTATATGCAGGGCGAGCTTAAACCACGCCGTATCGACCTAAGACCATACGCTTTATGCGGACCGGATGGTATTGAAATAGTACCCGGCGGACTAACCCGTGTTGCCCTTAAAGAAGGCTCGCTGGTAGTAAACAGCTCGCAGGGTGGTGGTAGTAAGGATACATGGGTGCTGGCGTAGGCCCCCTAACCCCCTAAAGGGGGAACAATAAAAGGACAATAATGACAAGAGCAATAAATAGAATATTCACCATAACTCCCCCTTTAGGGGGCTGGGGGGCATATGTTAAGTAGAGTAGCAGCAAGTTTATATTGGCAAAGCCGGTACATAGAGCGTAGCGATGGTATGCTGCGGATGCTTAAAATAAACTATGCTTCATCGCAGGATGCTATACAGGAGTTTACCTGGGAGCCGGTTATCCGCATATTTGCGGGATTGGATGAAGAGGATGAAGGCACCCATTTAGGTAACGATAGCCGCGCTGTATTAAAATATATGGTGATGGGTAAAAACAACACCAACTCGGTATTAAACATCATCACCCTTGCCCGCGAAAACGCGCGCAGTGTGCAGGAGCATATCACCAAAGATTTGTGGCAATGCCTTAATGAATATTACCATACCGTAAAAGACACCAAGCTGGAGCGCGCTTTACAACGCGAGGACCCGATAAGCGTACTGGATGTGTTGATAACACAGGTAATGCTTTACTATGGTACAGTAGAGATAACCATGGAACGTGGCGAGGGCCGTAGCTTTATGAATATTGGTAAGTACCTGGAACGCGCTATTCAGTCGGTTGATATTTTAGACACCAAATTTGGCTCTATAAGCGACAATCCCGATTTGTTGACAGATACTACCTACTGGAAGCATTTGCTGCTGTCGCTGGGTGGATATGAGCTGTATTTAAAGACCTACCGCGAGGGGTTTGAGGCCGAGAACGTGTTAGAACAGGTTGTGTTGAATAACGATTTCCCGCGCTCTGTTATTTACTCGGTAAACAACATACAACGATATTTTGAGCGGTTACAAAACGATAGCAATATGGATGATTTTAGGGATATGACCTTTAAAATAGGCCGCCTGCAAAGCCGTATTAAATATAGCTCGGTAAAAACCATAAGGCAGGAAGGCTTGCATGCCTTTTTAACCCAAATCCGTGGCGAGCTTTATGGCATTGCCAATGCATTGAGCGAACATTACTTTGCTAATTCGTAAATTTGAAAATGTGCCGATTTGAAGATTTGAAAATGAACCGATGGTCATGATTTTCAAATCTTCAAATCACCAAATTAAATAATCAATAACATGCCCGAATTTGAGATCCAACATATAACCCGTTACATTTACGATGGCCCGGTGCGCGACAGCGCCAACCAAATTATCCTGTACCCGATAAAAGACGAGTACCAGGATGTTTTGAAACAGGAGCTTACCGTTACCGGCAACCCTATTGTTGATAGTCATATAGATTATTACGGAAATGAGGTAGGCAGTTTTACCTATAGCGTTCCTCACTCTGTATTGGTTATCAGCTCAAAAATATTGGTGAGTACCAAGCATCGTCCGTTCCCGGTAAAT
The DNA here is from genome assembly GCA_014376655.1 of Mucilaginibacter sp. Classification (GTDB taxonomy): domain Bacteria; phylum Bacteroidota; class Bacteroidia; order Sphingobacteriales; family Sphingobacteriaceae; genus Mucilaginibacter. The sequence goes on from JACMRC010000021.1 coordinate 12,127, forward strand.
GATATTTTCCCGGCACAGCAATGGGAGGATTTGAAGCCGCTGCAATACATGGTGCCCTTTATAGATTTTTTAAGACAGGAAAACTTTGAAGGTTTCGAGGATCTGAAAAAACTGGTTGAGAAGCTTAAAGGTACTGATGATATACCTTACCACGTTGCCGTACGTTTTTGCGAATACGTATATAAAAACTTTAACTATATAAAAGGCGTAACCACGGTTGAGACAACGCTCGATGAGATCTGGAAGCTAAAGGCCGGCGTTTGCCAGGATTTTGCCCATATTTTAACAGAAATGCTGCGGATGATAAAGATCCCGGCA
>JACMRC010000218.1 GCA_014376655.1 Mucilaginibacter sp.
AACTCCCTTCATGCTAATATTTCCATATCAAATAATACGGAAATATAGTGTTGAAGGATTTTTTGAACGCGTTTTATATCAACCTCATGCCCTAATTCATGCTGTATAGAGGTTACTGCTTTATCATCAATACCGCAGGGGATGATGTTTTTAAAATAAGAAAGATCATTATTTACATTAAATGCCAGGCCATGCATGGTTACCCAACGGCTGCAGCGTACACCCATAGCGCTTATTTTACGGGCACGCTCGTTATCGGCATCCAGCCAAACGCCGGTATAGCCGGGGTAGCGCGATGCTTTTATGCCATAATCGGCCAGGGTAAGTATTACGGCCTCTTCAAGTGTACGTAGGTATAGGTGTATATCTGTAAAGAAATTATCAAGATCGAGTATAGGATAGCCTACAATTTGGCCCGGCCCGTGGTAAGTAATGTCGCCGCCGCGGTTAATGTGGTAGTAGGTGGCATCATTGTCTTGCAGCCCTTGTTCATCTAACAACAAATGCTCTGGCTTGCCGCTATTACCTAACGTGTACACGTGCGGGTGTTCGCAAAAAACAAGATAGTTAGGTGTTATGATATCCCCGGCAGGCAGTGCGTCGCCTGCAACAACCAGCTGGCGGTTACGTATCTCAATTTTAAGAGCTATGGTAGCATTAAACAGCTCTTCCTGCTTTGCCCATGCCTCTTTATAATCAATTAATCCCCAATCCTGTACCGTAACCTGCTTGTTCTTCATCTTTATCCCTTTACGTAGCCAATCATGTAGTTTTCGTACTGCAAATATCCTACGGTATAATCGTTTTTAATAACGCCCTTGGTTAATATGGCATTTAACTGACCCTGCTCTGTGTAAGTAAACGGCACCAGTAAAATATCATCCATAAACGATACTTCTTTTTGGCCATAGCATTTGTAAACAGCTTCTTTGGCGCACCAACAGGCATATAGTTTTGCTATGCGGTTATCTGTACCAATAAAGGCTAATTCATCAGGCAATAAAAAGCGGGCCGCAATGCGCTCAACCTTTTCTTTTACCTGTTCTATATCAATACCTACCGGGCTTTTTTTGCTGATCATCACCGCAGCATAATCAAACGAATGGCTTAACGATATATGATAGGGGAGCGATACCAGGTAAGGTTTGCCGTGTTCGTCAACCTGGCAGTCAATATATTCATCGGTGCGCAGCATTTTGCGTAATAAAACGCGTGTGCCTAACCAATGCAGGTGGCGCTTACCATTGCTTATTTTTTCAACAAAGGCTTTTTCCTCTTCATTTAACTGTAGCTGTTTGTACAGGTCCTCAGCATGTTCCTCTATTTTCCAGAGCGCAAATTCTGTATCCTCATCAACCCGTTGCCTGTAAGCTATAGCCATAAATTTAAAATTGCAAAAAGCACGACAAACTTAGAGCAAATAATTCTAATTTTAGCCAAAATCCCATTCCTTGTTTTATGATACTGTCTGATAAGCGTATTCTTGAAGAAATTGAAAAAGGCCACATTGTAATTGAGCCCTTTAAACGCGAGTGTTTAGGCACAAATTCATACGACGTGCATTTGGGTAAACACTTGGCAACCTATAAAAGCCGGGTGCTTGATGCAAAGGTCCATAATGAGATTGATAGCTTTGAGATCCCGAAGGAAGGCTTTGTTTTGCAACCTAATACTTTGTACCTGGGTGTAACTGTTGAATATACCGAAACGCATAAACATGTTCCGTTTTTAGAAGGTAAATCAAGTACTGGCCGTTTGGGCATAGATATCCACGCCACGGCAGGTAAGGGCGATGTCGGCTTTTGTAATACATGGACACTGGAAATATCATGCGCGCAGCCGGTAAAAATCTATCCGGGTATGCCAATTGGCCAGCTAATTTATTTTGTTGTTGAGGGCGATATAGAAACCCTTTACAACACTAAAAGTAACGCCAAATACAATAATAAAACTACCCGCCCGGTTGAGAGTATGATGTGGAAGAATAAGTTTTAGGCTTGTACCCATTTACTTAATAACATTTTTTAAGTATTTTTGTAATCACAGATGTCTACTACAGAAACACAAGAAAAAACCTTTACGCTTGAGGAATTACTGGCGGGATTTAAAGAGCTGCATCGGCTAATATTATGGAACGATGACCATAATACCTTTGATCATGTTATCCATTGCATGATAAAATACCTTGATTATACCGAAAGCCAGGCCGAACGTATTGCCTGGAAAGTACACAACGAAGGCAAGTGTGCCGTGTTAGAAGGTTCATTTACCGAGGTGGAGGTTTACCGCAAAATTTTACAGCAAGAGGGATTGACGGTAAGCGTTGATTAATTTTAAAAGATTACTTATTGAAGATTAAAGATTAGTTGAAATCTTATAAGAGATATAAATGAAAAGCCTTGCAATTTGCAAGGCTTTTCATTATGCGATAGACGAGCGCCAGGCCCAATCTTTAATCTTCAATAACTAATCTTCTTATACAAAGTAATTCCATCCATGCTCATCCGGGCCGGTGCCGTAACGGATAGCATCAAGCGTTTTCAATACTTTTTGAGAGAACTCTCTTTCTTTCGGATCAATAAGCGTGTATTCTTCGCCATTCCAGTTAATAGACCCTACCGGTGCAATAGTAGCAGCAGTACCTGCGCCAAAAGCGTCGGTCAGTTTACCGTTTTTAGCACCTTCAATAATTTCGGCAACAGCCACATTACGCTCCTCAACCGGGAAACCCCAGTCTTTTGCCAAGGTAATAACCGTATCGCGGGTTACGCCATCTAAAATAGTATCCTGTGTTAACGGGGTTGCCAGTTTGCCATCTAACACAAACATGGCGTTAGCAGCGCCCATTTCTTCAACATATTTATGTTCTTTGGCATCTGTCCATATTAATTGGTCAAAACCTTCTTCGGTAGCTTTACGGGCAGGCAGCATAGAACCGCCATAGTTGCCTGATGATTTTGCAAAGCCCATGCCACCGACAGCCGAGCGGGTATAATGTGTTTCAATTTTAACCCTTAGCGGCTTGGTAAAGTACGGGCCAACCGGGCAAAGTAAAACCATATATTTATAAGTTTGCGATGGTGCTACGCCTAAATACTGGTCGGTAGCAAACATAAACGGCCTTATGTATAATGAATGGCCGGGGGCAGACGGGATCCAGTCGCGGTCGATATCTACAATAGCTGCAAGGCTTTGTAAAAACACATCCTCCGGGATAGTCGGCATGCATAAACGCTCGGCCGATTTGTTAAAACGCTGCGCGTTCTTGTCCGGGCGAAAAATAGATACTTTACCATCGGCATGTTTGTAAGCTTTTATCCCTTCAAAAAATGATTGCCCATAATGCAGGGCAGAAATACCTGGGCTGACCGTAATTTCTCCGTAAGGAAGAATTTCGAAATTTTTCCATTCGCCGTCGCTGTAATCAGCAACCAGCATGTGGTCAGAAAAAGTGCGTCCAAAAGCAAGGTTGTTTAAATCGGTTTCTGCTAAACGCGATTTTGTTGTTTTGGTGATCTTGATGTCCAGGGTATCAGTCATTGTATTAGGTATTATATAATTCACGAAAGTGCAATTTACCTAATTTACAGCGTGTTTACCAAAAGAAAAAGCAGATTTATTATGCATGCAGAATAAAATTTGGCTTTGCCGTCTCTAAGAATAATCAAACCGACAAATACTTTTGTTTAGCGGATTTAAATTTTATAATTAATTTAGGGCATGAACAAATTATACCATTTACAGGTTGTATTAATTGCGCTTATAGCTATTAGTTCGGGCTGTAAAGTTGCAGTAAGAACATTTCCTACAAAAAAAGCAACCAATATTGGTGTTGAAATGGGTTTCAGGAAAGGCGTTATTTTTACTGCGGACTATCCAATATTACATTTAGCATTACCCGGTGTTGATCCATCAAAACGATTTACACCAACAAAAAAAGATATCGAAGAAACCAATTTGATTTTTAGAGAACAAGTAATTGGTACAGGCAAAGCCCACCTCAATCATTATGAAAATTATCCTGTTGGCATTAACTTAAACAAATATTTTATGCAGTATGCTGGATTTATTAATGCCAGGGGAGAAAAAATTATTCATATAAACTACGTATGGAAGGAGCGGGGTGAAGACTATTTTAATAGCGAGTACCTATCTATACATGATGGTGGTAATAACTACTGGCAATTAAATATTAATCTTACTACACAAAGGGTAATAAGTTTATGGGTTAACGGAATGGGGTGATAGTTATATCAACGCTATACATTCTACCGATATTAA
>JACMRC010000219.1 GCA_014376655.1 Mucilaginibacter sp.
CATCCGGCCGCGATAGAGTGGTATTACTCGCAAGACCTGTATGTCGGCATTTGCCGGGTATTGCACCCTGTATTAAACATCTTCCCGTTTAGTGTAGGAGATCTGATTTACATTGCAGTTGTTGCCTGGCTTATTTACTTAGTTATTAAGCTGATTGTATTAGTTTTTAAAAAACAGTTTAAAAACGCCGGTGCATTAGTGCTGGGTATAATTATAGGGGTACAAACAGGCATGCTTGTTTTTTATCTTTTTTGGGGATTAAATTACTATCGCCCATCGGCAGCACAACGCCTTAATCTGCGCGACACTAATTTTACCACAGCCGACCTGCAAAATGTTACCTGCATTATTATTGATAGCGCTAATACCACCCGCGCACGTATTACACATACTGATACCGTGCAAGACAATGCCTCCATTTATCAAACTGCTGTAAATGCTATAAGTAAGATCTCGGCTGATTCTATTGGCTTTCGGGCATATCACCCACACATCAAACCATCCCTGCTTACACCGTTGATGAACTATTTAGGCACATCAGGCTATTATAACCCATTTACATCCGAAGCGCAAATGAATTACCAGATGCCGTATTTTGAGCGCGCCTTTGTAGCTTGCCATGAAATGTCGCACCAGGTAGGCTTTGGGCCTGAGGATGAAGCTAACTTCGCAGGATTTTTAGCAGGTATTGGGTCGCATGACCGCTTGTTGCGTTACTCTGCCTATCAAATGGCCATGAGCGAATGTATGCATGCATTGCGCCGTCGCGATACCATTGCCAGTAACGAATTGAAAACACATATATCAAAAACGGTGAAGGCTGATGTAAAAGCGCAGCGCATGTATTGGATGGCTTTTAGAGGTAAAATTGGGATGCTAAGCAGTGTTTTTTATGATGATTATTTAAAAGCCAATAACCAGCCCCACGGCATGGAAACCTACAACCAAATGGTGTTGCTGCTAATGGCCTGGTACACAAAATGATGGCTGTATTTGACTAATTTTTATTAATTTTAAATATTATTACCCCCCCCCTGATAAAAGTAAATGAAGAAGTACCTTTTAACCCTGATAGTTTATTTATGTTGTACGCATTTACATGCGCAAAGTATAAGCTTGCTTAACCTTATTAACCTAACCAGCCTTAATAATGCGCAGGCAGGTACCACGCTTACATCAGGCAAGGTATGGTATATGCAATATGGCGAAGAGTTAAACGGCTTCGTGGTTGAGCATTATCAATCGGTAGCGCAGCCGGTTAAAAAAGAAACTATTATTATTGGTACAGGTTTTAAAACCGCCAGCGGCTCTGTATTACATACGGTAAGCTACGTTAGCCCAAACCCGCAGGATGTAATAAATTTGGTTGGCCAAATAAAAACATCGGGGCTGGCTATTTTCTTCCAGGGATCAGACGTAAAGGATAATATCTATATCTACGAGAACTTTCTGTACCACATGGTAGTGCGCCTGGCGATTGATAACAGCAAAGGTGTAATTGACGTTACCCAGAAACAAGTGTTTGTTGAATAAGCCCTAAAACGCGTAAGCGTAATAATTGCTAAGGTGTTTCTCCAGTTGGTCCATTAACGCTTTTTTAAGGCGACCCTTGTAGCAAACAATTTTGCTTTGCGGCGTGTAGTTAACCTCGCCCAAAATCTCGCCTTGCTTAATTACCCTAAAGTTACCCTGCGGATCAGGCAAAACAGTTAAAGGTTGATCTTGATTGGCCTCATTCACTAAAACATGAAACTGGCGCTGCGGCATAAATCCTGATTGCTGTGACATGATGATCCCGATTTTAGATTTCTACTAATTTTTTACTGGTAGCCGGTACGTTATATAACAAAGTATTTTACACGATAGTATAAAACAGCGTAATTTCTGCCTTAAAAGTCGTTGCCAAATATAGTAACCGGGTATAAACTTATAGCTAAGTAAGCGTTAAATAATTTATAAATATTGCGTTATAATTTGCTGCAATTGGCTGGCTTGTACCACGCCGCTTTGCCGCCATTTGGTTTCGCCTTGTTTAAATATTATTAGGGTAGGTACTCCTTGTACCTTATACGCAATGGCGGCCGCAGGGTTTTTGTCTACATCAATTTTTATTATGGTTATTTTATCACCCATGGCACTTTTTAATTGTTGCAGTATAGGTGCCATCATTTTACACGGCCCGCACCATTCGGCCGAAAAATCAACCAATACGGGTTTCTCTGATGCGATGATGTCCTGGAAATTTGCCATGATGTTTTGATGTTATTATGGGTGTAACAATCAAAAAGGTGTGGTGTTTAGTTTATTTTGTCATTGCGAAGAATTATCTGCATTGCATCCTTGCGATTGCCACACTCGTACCTCGTTCGCAATGACAAAAAAATTACTACAAATGCACATCAATTATCTCCGCCTTCTTAGTCGATAGCAAAGCCAGTTCGGTTGCTAAAAAGCAGTGGGCCTGTGGCATGGCGGTTTC
>JACMRC010000220.1 GCA_014376655.1 Mucilaginibacter sp.
ACCGGCGACCCGTCACAGATCCCCATTTTTACAATGTTAGCCAATAAGCTTTAATCCCACATTAGAACGAGATTAGAAATTGGACATGTATGTACGCGACTTTTTTTGATGCCAATAATAATTTCTAAGCTTATTTAACTCTTTGCAAACTAAAACGTTAATGATTTGCTGCGCTTAACACAGAAATTATTAGGCCGCTAACCACTATATTTATTTTAATTTAGATTTTTATTGCCGGTAATGGGTTACCATTTGGTATAAATAGTATTAAGTAATGTATATAAACTTGTGAATAAGCATTTAAAAGATTCAGCGCCAACAGACAGCGAGGTTATTCTTGGGATACTAAATAATTCGGAAAGTGCCTTAAAACGATTGTATACGGCATACTTCCCGATGGTATTACAGCTAATCATCAATAACAATGGCAACGAGGACGATGCTAAGGATATTTACCAGGAAGCTATAATTGTTCTTTATAATAAGGTTAAGGCCGGCGATTTTGAATTAAGCAGTAAGCTTAAAACTTACATTTATTCTATCTGCCGCAGGCTTTGGTTAAAAAGACTGAGCCAGCTTAACCGTTACGGTGGCGATATTAGGGACTTCCAGGAGTTTTTGCCGATAGAGGAGGAAGACGAGGAACAACATAACGACCGTAACATACAGTTTACCAAAATGGAAGGCGCACTTAAATTATTAGGCGAACCCTGTAAAACTATTATGGAAGACTTTTATATCAATAACAGATCAATGCAGGATATCTGCGAACGTTTTGGTTATACTAATGCAGACAACGCCAAAACACAAAAATATAAATGCCTGCAAAGGCTGAAGAAATTGTTTTTTCAGCAGAAATAAGAAGGAGTAAGAAATGAGTGATAATAACCAACTTTTAGAAACAATTGAACGATACCTTAACGGCGAAATGAAAGCCGATGAGCGTAAGAAATTTGAATTGCTGCGTAAAGAAGATGCCGAGGTTGACAGTAAAGTTGTTGAGCATAAATTTTTCATCAACCTGCTTAAGCAATACGGCGAACGTGTTGAACTTGAAACCCGTTTAAATGCCATCCATGACGAGATAGACGTACACACCCTGAAAGAGAGCCTTATGGTGCACCCGGTATGGATAGTACAAATGTGGCGTAACCATCATTCAAAAATATCGGTAGCTGCATCAGTAGCTATATTTGGTGTTTTAACTTTTATGGCGGTTACCGGCAAGTTTAACAGCGATAGCAACATAGAGCAGTTAAAGAATGAGGTTAACCAGCTTCATAAATCTACCAATAGCGCTATCAAATCGATAAATGATATTAAATCCGGTAAAGGCACATCGGCTGTTGAACGATACAGTGCTACTGCTACAGGTTTCGCTATTACATCAGATGGTTTAATTGCTACCAACTATCACGTTGTGCGCGATGCAAGTGCGGTATCAGTACAAAGTGCTGATGGCACTACTTATAAAGCTGAAATTTTGTATACCGAACCATTACATGATATCGCTATCTTGAGAATAACTGATAGCACGTTCGAGCAATTAGGTGCCATACCATATACATTTAAAAGAGCCGAAGGCAGTATAGCCGAGCAGATCTCGACTTATGGTTATCCTGATGGTATTCCTGCTTATAATCCGGGTTACTTATCATCACTATACGGCCAAAATGGCGATACTTTGCACTATAAAGTTACTATGCCTATTAATCCTGGCAACAGCGGCGGCCCGCTATGGGACAGCAAAGGCAACGTAATTGGCATTACCGATTCAAAACAATCTACGGCTGAAGGCGAACACTTCGCCATCAAGGCAAAATATTTACTGGATGCCATCAAAAACATCCCTGCTGATTCTTTAGACAATAAAATTGTGTTAAGCAAAAAGAACACGCTAACCGGTTTAACCGAAGCGCAGAAAACAGCAAAAGCTAAGAACTTTGTATTTATGGTTAAGGTTTATTAACCACATAAGTACACCATTTATACCTATGGACGGGAAAAGGCGCTTTTATAGCGCCTTTCTTGTTTGACACGATTAAGGGATTGAATGATTTTACAGGATATTATATGATCAATCCTGCAAATTCTTAAAATCTTAAAATCTTTTAATCGTGTCTATCTATCCACTTCCCCCAAAACAACATCAATAGAACCAAAAATAGCTATCAGATCGGCGATCATAACACTTTTGGCAATCTCTGGCAGTACAGATAAATTATTAAAGCTTGGTGCGCGTACTTTAGCCCTAAACGGTACTTCTGATCGCGGATCAGTATGCATAAAGTAGAATCCGAGTTCGCCTTTGGCGCCTTCGCATCTTACATAGTAATCTTGTGGTTTTGGGGTGAGTTTGCGTGGCAGCTTGGCACGCGGATCGAAATCAATGGTGCGCTTTAACTCGTTTTGCAGGCGGTCAAGGCATTGCTCCATTATACGAAGCGATTGCTCTATCTCATCAATACGCACTTTATACCGGTCCCAGCAATCGCCTACAGTACCCATTTGGCCTGTTCCTACCGGGATCTCAAAATCCAATTCAGGATAAACAGAATAGCCATCAATACGGCGCAGGTCCCACTTTAAACCCGACCCACGTAAAACAGGGCCAGAGCAGCCATAGTTAATAGCTACATCGCGCGGTAAAACGCCCACATTTGCCGTACGGCTTATGAAGATCTGGTTGTCGGTCAGCAACTGGTTAAGCTCTGCCATTTTAGGACGGAAATATTCAATAAACTCGCGACAGCGTTCCTCAAACCCTACCGGCAAATCGTAAAACAAACCACCCACCCAAATATAGTTATATAACATGCGCGAGCCTGATGCCCATTCCAGCATCCCCATTATATGCTCGCGGTCCTTAAATACCCACAGAAAAGGAGTGAAAGCACCAATATCAATACCATAAGTACCTACAGCTATCAAGTGCGACGCAATGCGGTTCATCTCGCAAACCAACACACGGATATATTCAACACGTTTAGGGATATCTTTATCAATACCCAGCATGCGCTCAACGCCCATTACCCAGGCGTGGCTGTTGTTCATGGATGCCAGGTAATCCAGCCTATCAGTAAACGGAATAGTTTGCTGGTAAGTAAGCGCCTCGGCATGTTTTTCGAAACAACGATGCAGGTAACCCATGTGCGGGATAACCTCTTTAACTATCTCGCCATCAGTTATCAGCTCCAATCGTAATACACCATGTGTAGACGGGTGCTGCGGCCCCATGTTAAGCACCATGTCCTCAACGGATGCCGCGGCTATTTTTTGGTCGTAGTTTACTAACGATTGGTTGTATTTGGCAGCTAACGGCTTAAAAGTAGGATATTCTACTTTTATATTAGGATCTGTTGGTGCCGGTGGATAACCGATCTCTATTCCTTTGTAATATTGGGCGGCCTTATAATCTTTTCTTAACGGGAAACCTTCCCAATCATCGGGTAATAAAATACGGCGAAGATCGGGGTGTCCTTCAAAAAATATACCTATTAGGTCATAAGCTTCACGCTCATGCCAGTCTGCGGTTTTATATACAGATGTTAGGCTTTTAAACGTCGGCAACTCGTCGCTATCGCGATTATGTTCTTTATTAACTTTTAAAGTAAGCTGTAATTTATAAGGGATAGAAGCTAACTGATAAACCACACCAAATTTGCCTGCTTCTATGCCATAGTCAACCCCGGTTAAGCAGGAAAGAAAATCAAAGTAGGTTTTTGGGTTATTGCGTAATTCCAAACATACCATATCAATATGCTCAGGATCGATCAATAGTGCATGCTGCAGGCCGGTAAGTTCCTCGCCAATAATTATTTCGGCACCAAACTTCTGGGTAAGTAAAAGTTTAATATCCTCAAAACTCATGGGGCAAGGCGTACTTTTTTCCAGTTTTTGTTATCAATCTTTTTATAGGCAATACGGTCGTGCAGGCGGCTTTGGCGGCCCTGCCAAAACTCTATCAGGCGCGGCTTTA
>JACMRC010000221.1 GCA_014376655.1 Mucilaginibacter sp.
GGCTGGGTAACGGCAGTTTTAACCTGCGCGGTTGCAGCAAATGCCGCAGCCATTAAGCCAAATATTAGTAGACCTTTTTTCATATCAATCGCGTTGGGGACATAGTTTCGCAAAGCGATACGGGTATCGCGCAGTCCGTGAGGACTCCTTTGGAGCAAAATATTATCCGGTATAATTTTAGGTGTGGTTTGTTTATAACAAGCAGACTGCAAGTTAACAACTTTTTATACACAGCATTATTTGCGACAGGTTTTTTACAGAACAGGAAAGGAAGCTAAGAAGTCTTACTTCTTCAAGGCCTCCTCAATACGGCCGTCGGCAATAACAACGTCCGCCTGGTGTTGTATCTCTTTTGCCGACTTAGTATCATTAACCGCAGTTGTGTATTGTATCAGTTGAGCGCTTTCGTTAACGAAGTTTTTTTCTGTAAGTTTTTTAAACAAGTCGCCGCCCAACCCTATCATTTTGGGGTAATACCCAACGTTGCTGTCGTATCGTTTTTTTACCGCGTTAAATTCGGCAACAGGGTTGCCAATATAGTTACGTGCAATATTGAATTGTTTGGCTGCAAGCACATTGCGTTTAACATATGGCCAGCAACCTTGCGCCATTGACGGATGAGTTTTAATAACAGTTTGAAATAATTGTATAGATTTAGCATCTTCCTTAAAAGTGCGGTTAATCGCGACTACATCCTGAAAAATATTTGGCGGGCCGCCGTTGGCTGTTACGATTTTAGTTTTGTCATCACGCATCTTTTTTAAGGCGGCTAATGCAGGTGGGTATTTATCGCCAAGAGTCTTCCAATCACTTAATGCAAATGATAGGCGAACCCCCACCATGGCCTTATCATATTCTAAAGCGTGATTATGAAACCAAATATCCCTTTCAAGAGCCTCTTTATATTTACCGGCTTTAACCAGGTCCCTGGTGTCACGTTCATACTTTTGCATATCCTGTGCTCTTACAAAAAAAGGCAATAAAACTAAGGCAATAAATGATAAGGCTTTCATAATTTGGCTGTTAAAGGTTCAGCTAAAGGTAACGGATAATAAGCTATTAAACCAAATGTTTCATTTATCTGTAATAAAAGCCAGCTTGTTTAATCCCGCTTTAACATCCGGGTTACTCATAAATAATTTCCAGAGCAGGCCGCTGCGGTAATTCTCTATCATTACTATTATGGGTCCTTGGTCAATAGCAAGGTGTGATTTTGCATACCAGTCGTGCTGTTCGCTAAAAGCATCAACAAAACCATATTCGCCCCAAATCTTTGGTCCCAGGTCCTCATAAAAATGCCTTAAAGCCTGCATGGAATATTGGGGTGTATAAGGGAATGCTGATAAAGCGGCCGTTGGCGTGATAACCCCCAAGTCCTCGGTAGGCGAGTGCCCAGCATAACCCTTCCAACTATCGCTTGCGGTCAATCCCCAGCAATCGGCGCCATAACCTTTGTTTTTAAGCGGATTTTCGATACAATATTGGCGATTGATCAAAGTATGGTTAACCGACTGTTGCCAATAATCGGCATACTGGTCCTTTAACCCACGCGGGTTTAACCCCATAAACGAGTATTGTGTCCAGAACAAAGATCCACCATAATCCGGCCCTAAAGGCAGGGTATATTTATCGTAATAAGTTTTACCGTTAATGAATGTTTTGCTGTTTGTCCAACCCTCGGTATAAACCGTTTTATTAATAGCATGGGTAGGCGATGCTGCAGCCATAACGTAGGTTATCAGGCATTCGTTCCAACCATGGATAGGCATGTTCATATCCCAGTTATAGTTAGGGCTCCAATGCCAGTACAGTACGTTTCTATTTTGAGTGAACCAATCCCATTCCATGCCGTCCCACAACTGTATTATTTTGATGCGGATCTCTTTTTCAATCGGGTTATTGCCTTTATAATATTGCTGCGCGGTTAGCAATCCCTGGAACAGGTATGATGTTTCTACAATATCGGCCCCATTATCTTTTTTACTAAAAGGTATCACCTTACCTGTTTCGCCATTTAGCCAATGCGGGAAAGCGCCATGGAATCTATCGGCCTTCAATAAAAAATCAATGATCTTAAGGGTGTGTGCCGCAGCTTCTTTATGTGGAATAAACTTACGTTCGGCAGCTACAATAGTTGCCATAATGCCAAAGCCCGTGCCCCCTGTGGTTACTATATTATCGCCAAAATTTTTACTGGTAGTGCTGCGCTCGCGCGCCATGCCGCTTATAGGGTGTGCCAGGTCCCAGAAATAGCGGAAGGTTTGTTTTTGCACCAGCGTAAGTAACTGGTTGTCGGTTAAGTTCTTTTTGATGGTAAGATCTGCAGCTATAGGAGTATGCTGTGCAAAACTTTGCAAGCCTAAACAAAGCGAGGTATAAACAACCAGTAATAAAATTTTCTTAACCATTGGCGAAATTTAGAAGTTATAACCGGGATATACAAGGCTATTGCGATTGTAACAAATTGAGATACTGCTCGTCAAAAATCAAAAATAAACCTATAACTTTAACTAAACATCAATACTTATGAAAACAGGAGAAGACGATAAACTGGTACAAATATTTGCAGGCACTGCCGTAGATGCAGGCTTTGTTAAAAGCTTATTAGAAAGCGAAGGCGTTGAAGCCTATGGCCAAAATGAGTTGATGGGTACCATAGCGCCATGGCAGGTATCGGGTGGTAATTTTAACGCTGTCCAGATTTTAGTTGCTGCTAAAGATGCCGAAAAAGCTGCGGAAATATTAACTGGCTACCAGGCTGGCTAAGCTACGGCAGGTATAGTAAAGTAAAACGTCGACCCTTTACCGGCTTCGCTTTCCACCCAAATGGTGCCATCATTCCTCTCAATAAATTCTTTATAGATCTGTAACCCCAGACCAGTGCCGTTCGGATTTAGAGGGCCTTTTTCTGTATAAAAATCACCTTTAAACAAACGCGAAGATTGGTTGGGTGCCATACCTATACCCGTATCGGTTATAGCAATTTGTATTTTGTTGTCTTGTACAATGCCCGTCAACGTAATAGTGCCGCCATTGTGCGTAAACTTAACCGCGTTATTCAACAGATTTCTTACTACGGCTTCCATCATTTCCTTGTCGGCAAATGCAATGCTATTCGCATTTATATTGTTTTTTAGGGTGATGTTTTTTTGGTCGATATCCGGTTTTAATAATGCCGTCACCCGGTTAGTCAACTCAAGAACCGAAAATTCTGCACGCGAGATCTTGAAACCGCCCAATTGGCTGCGCCCCCATATTAATAAGTTATTAATCAGGTCGCTGTTTTGATCAACTTCGCGCATGATAGATTTTCGCACGGCCTCCTCCTCGGCTTTAGTTACCAATTGCGCGTCAGAGAGTTCAAGGATGTTTTTTAAGGTTGCCAGCGGGCTTCGCAGATCATGTGCCAGGATGGAAAACAGTTTGTCTTTTAAATGGTTCAGGTTTTCAAGCTGCTTATTTTGAAGTGTGATTTGTTGATGCTGCAATAGCATTTGCGCATTTTTTTGCTTGATATTACGATATGCCACATAAGTTAAAATCGATACCCCAATCAATACCACCATACCGAGCAAGGTAATTGCCAGCATTAAGTTGCGCTGCCTGATGTTGGCGTGATTGATTAGGTCTTCTTTTTTTAATAGTTCATTCTCAATATATTTTTGCTTGTCCTCAAAACGCGCCTGGTACTCGGCAACCAACTTTGTTTTTTCAGAATTATAAATGGCCTGGTAATGCTCCTGGTACGTTTTCTGGTAAACCAGCGCCATCTTTAAATTGTGCTTATGCTCATATAGTTCAACAAGGCTGGTTAGTATGTGCAGTTGTTCGCTGGTTATCTTCTTTTCTTTGGCCAATTTTTCGGCTTGCAGTAATTCAGATTCGGCCAATGTATACTTTTTGAGGGCCATGTTGATAGCTCCCAATACCCCCAGCGCTTTAACAAATGGCTGGTAGTAATGCGCCGGCTCTGCAATGGCAATAGCCTTCGCTTCATAATTTAATGCCTGCTGATATTGTTTTTGCTGGTAGTAAACATTACCAATCCAAAAATAATTTTGAACCAGCCATTGTTTATTATTGTGATGGATATTTAATTCGGCAGCTTCAAACAAGCCAGCAAGCCCTCGCTTATAATCCTTTTTCTCTATATACAATACGGCCATATTGTGTAAAATGGCGGCGTTTAAACTTTTGTCGCTTGTTCTTTTCAATGCTTCAATAGCGCTGTTAAAGGCGGCTAATGATCGCTCAGCATCGTTATGCCTGCTATAGGCTAACCCGGCAGCATTGTAAGTTTTTGCTAACAGCAGATAGTCGTTTATTTTAAGGGCCAGGCTAGCGGCTTGTTGCTCTTTAATAAGCGCGGTGGCATAATCGTCCTCAAAAGTATAAACAATGCCCTGTACGTGGTAATTAACAGCTAATCCCCTTAGGTAATTAAGCTTAGTAGTCAGCGCGTTTGCCTGTTTACAATAGTCGAGCGATTTTTGGTAGTCGGTGTAATATAGCGCGAAAGCAATGTTATTTAATGTAATAACCCGGTTGGTATCGGCTTTGGTGGTTGCCAGATGTTTTAAAAGGCTATCAACGGTTTTATTTTGGGCTATAAGTGTTACAGGCGTAAATAATAAAACCGCAGCAAATACAATAGTGGGTAGTATTTTTTTATGCGATGCGGCCATGTATTATTCTGTAATGTGGGGTTGGCTAAAAATAGTGATATTATAGTTTAAAACCAATGTGTTTATGCATAAAGGCTATTTATCCATGCCCTAAACTCGGCAACGGTATAAAA
>JACMRC010000222.1 GCA_014376655.1 Mucilaginibacter sp.
AGGGTAGACAATGCGTTTATACAGGGAAGAAACATCAACCTTGATAATTTGCACAAGCAACTTTATAAAAGATATGCTGATAAATACAGTTTAAAAACTGATTGAGCAGTCATGAATTAAAAACAACAAAGCCTCATCCTGTTAACCGGGACGAGGCTTTGTTATTACTACTACCTTGTAGCTTAATTATGTGTAACCGACTTGTGGGTGGCCAGTTTATGGCTAACACCATTGCTTGGGTTTACCGCCCTTAAAGTATTCTCCAAATCCATGTATTGTTTAAAGTTGCGAATATCGGTATCTACCATGTTTTTGAATAATGGGTTTAGTATATGGGCAATACTTGCACCAACACCACCTGCAGGTGGCAGGTAAGTTATTACTACATCAACCAATGTGCCTTTACCATCTTCGGTATCCCTAAAAAACACTTTACCGGCGTTATTAATTATAGAGTCGGGTAATGAACTCCAGCCAATCATTTCATTTGATTTGTCCTTTACAATCTCGGCATCCCAACTTATAGTGCCTATGCCGGTTGGTAATTTAAGTACCCAGCGCGAGCGAATATCATCTATCACCTCAATACTTTCCAGGTGGTTCATAAACAGGGGCAGGTTATCCAGCTTGCGCCAAAACTTGTAAACCTCTTTACGTGGTTTATTTATAGTAAAAGCCGTGCGAATATTGATATCAATAGGCTCTTGCGTATTCTTACCTATTTTTGAATAAATAGCGCAATGGCCGCTAACACCACGATTTAAAAGATAAGCGCCTGCGCCCATTTTTAAGATGCTGGTGAATGGGCTTGAAAATATATTACCTAATCCGTTTAACGCCAGTTTGGTGCCTGCGGCTATTGAAATATAGCGTTCGGGCCAGTTAAGGTTAATGTCTGCTGGTTTTTTATATGTGGTAGTTGGTGTTAATGTTGTAGTTTCCATAGTTGTAGTTTTTTATAACTATATCCTTAACAGCCTTTTAGTAAAAAATGTTTTAAGCATGTTACAACCAATACTTTAAAAACGCCGAATATCAGTATATTACTTTCGATTTTATATAAAAGCTTTTGCATGAGTTGGGTTAAAAATTATAGCAGCATGATTTGGCTGATAACCGGTATAGTTGCCGGTAGTATTATTGGTATTATATTCGGTAAGCAGGCCGAGGTTTTAAAACCGATAGGCGACATGTTTTTAAACCTGTTGTTTGTAGCTGTTATACCCGTAGTTTTTTTTAGCATAGCCGCTGCAATAGCCAATATAACAGGCGGGCAAAAATTAACCCGCATAATGGTTACCATGAGCGCTGTGTTTTTAATAACCATACTGCTTGCTGCAATCGTCACTATGATTGCTGTGTGGATCTTCCCGGTACACCAACACGTAACTGTTACTGCCGAAATGATGAAGCAGGGCGAAGGTGGCAAACTATCCGGCGACCAGATAACCCAACTATTTACCACCGGCGAATTTTACCAGCTGCTATCCCGCAAAAATATGCTTGCCATGATAATCTTCAGCATATTGATAGGGTTTGCTACGCTTCGGTCGGGCGACGCGGGAGAATATTTCCGCAAGTTTTTAAACTCAGGTGCGGAGGTGTTTAAAAATGTATTTATCTTGATAATGAAATTAGGTCCTGTGGGTTTGGGCGCTTACTTTGCTTACCAGGTAGCAGTATTTGGGCCGTCGTTATTTGGCACTTATGCGCATGCCATGGGTATTGGGTATGGCGTTAGTATATTTTACTATTTGGTTTTTTATAGCCTGTTTGCATTTATAGCAGGCGGTGTTAAAGGGATAAAAAGATACTGGCAAAACAACATTATACCATCGGCCACGGCGGTGGGCACTTGCAGTAGCATAGCAACTATACCTGCAAATTTAGAAGCAGCTAAGGGTATGGGGATATCTCATACTGTTTCCGGGATTGTAATACCGTTATTCGGGGCGTTGCATAAAGATGGATCAAGTATCTCATCTATATTAAAAATGGCTGTAGTATTTGCCATGTTCGGAAAAAGCTTTAATAGCCCGGATATTATACTATTAGCACTCGGCATGACCGTTTTAGTAAGTATAGTTGAAGGCGGAATACCTAACGGCGGTTATATAGGCGAGTTATTGTTTATATCGGCGTATGGTTTCCCTCCCGAGGCTTTGCCGCCTGCTATAATTATAGGTACGCTGATAGACCCGGTAGCCACCTTACTTAACGCTACCGGCGACACTGCCGCAGCCATGATAATAAGTAAATTTGTTGATAAGGATACAATAAAGCACCATGCAATTACAGGCGAGTAAATACACAATAGTAAACAACGACTTTTTGCCGGCAACAGAAGCATCGTTAAAAATAACCGACCTTGGGCTGCAACGCGGTTACGGCATTTTTGATTTCTTTAAGATCATAGACGGCGAGGTTAAATTTTTGGAAGATCATTTGGATCGTTTTTATAATTCGGCAGCACAGATGCACTTGCCGGTTGATAAGACCAGCGACGAATTAAAAGCAATGCTATTTGAGTTGATGAAAAAGAATGACCTGCCCGAATCAGGCATTAAGATCACTTTAACAGGAGGGTATTCGCCGGATGGTTATACGATAGCCAAACCCAATACTATCATCACACAACAAGCCTTAATGCTAAACAAGGGCGATATAACACCCGGCATTAAACTAATTACCTATTCGCACCAACGCCAACTTGCTCATGTTAAAACTTTAGATTACCTGATGGCAATTTGGTTGCAACCATTAATTAAAGAAAATGGGGCTGATGATGTGTTGTATCACAGCCACGGTATAGTTAGGGAATGCCCACGTGCCAATTTCTTCATCGTAACACAAAATAACGAGGTGATAACTACCGCCACTAATATTTTAAAAGGTATTGTGCGCAAACAGTTATTAAACATCAAAGACAGCGGATTTACCATCACTGAACGCGATATCACCATAGAGGATTTGCACCAATGTAAGGAAGCGTTTATTACCAGCTCTACAAAAAACGTTTTGCCGGTTATAGCAATTGATGGCAAAGCGATAGGCAAGGGTGTGGCTGGCGATGTAAGTATTCAATTAGCTGCAAAACTTAAAGTGCTGTTAGGATAATTAGGTGATTTTCGCACATTTTGCACCGTAACAATATGGCTTTCAATTAGTCTATGATAAAGAGTTTATGATAGACACTAACAAAGCGATCTATTTGTTCGCACTGATCTTATTATCCGTGGGTATTTATACCCAAACCAAGGCGCAAAGCAGTGGTGCTTTATCGCTTATTGTTTTAAACGAAAAGGCGCAGCCTGCCGAGGGTGCCGGTGTAAAACAATTACAAGATAACAAGCTCATAAAAAGTGTTATTGTAAATGCCAAAGGCATTGCCCGGTTTGATGGTTTAACAAATGGCACTTATACATTTACCATTATTTATACGGGCTATAAAGAAATTACCCGTAATTATACCTTCCCTTCAAATATACATACAGACTCCATAAAATTACAATCGGACAATACCAACCTGCAACAGGTAGATATTATTGCACGTACACCCGCCGTGGAGCATAAGCAAGGCAAAACGGTAGTTAATGTAGAAGCATCCGTTACCAATGTTGGATCGACTGTGTTGGAGGTGTTGGAGAAATCGCCCGGGGTAACGGTTGACCGAAATGGTGGCATTGCCATGCAAGGTAAAGCTGGGGTATTGGTAATGATAGATGACAAACCTACGTATCTTTCAGGCTCTGATCTGAATAATCTACTAAGCAGCATGAGTTCTACCAACGTATCTCAGATAGAGTTGATAACCAACCCGACCGCAAAGTATGATGCCAGCGGCAATGCGGGTATCATCAACATAAAAACTAAAAAGAATAAGCAGCAAGGCTTTAACGGATCGTTTACTACTACGGCGGGCATGGGGGTTTATCCCAAAAATAGCAATAGCTTGATCCTAAACTACCGCATAGGCAAGGTTAATATGTTCTTTAACTACAACCTTAA
>JACMRC010000223.1 GCA_014376655.1 Mucilaginibacter sp.
ATAATTAAAAGTTTAAATAATAATTGGTGGTGGCTTAACGATTAAAATCGTAAGGCAAACTCCTGTAATTATAAATTATATTAAAAAAGGGTTGCCGCGAGGTAACCCTTTTTTGTTAGCAACGTTTAATGGTCGATAATTGAAAAATCCCGCGAAGGGGCATATATGAAACAGATACTTAATCATCTTTTTGAAAATAAAACACTTACCCGCGACCAGGCAAAGGATATCCTGACACTGATATCGCAGGGGATTTACAATAACTCGCAAATGGCTGCTTTTATGACGGCATATTGCATGCGCACCATTACCGTTACCGAACTGGAAGGATTTAGAGATGCTATGCTTGAACTATGCCTTCCTGTAAATTTGGGAACAAACGAATTGATAGACCTGTGCGGTACAGGTGGTGATGGTAAGAATACGTTTAATATCTCAACATTGGCATCATTTGTAGTTGCCGGTGCAGATTATAAAGTTGCCAAACATGGTAACTATGGTGTATCATCTGGCTGCGGGTCATCAAACGTGATGGAATACCTTGGGTATAAATTTACTAACGACATTGACCAGCTTAAAAGAACTTTAGATACCGCCAACATCTGTTTCCTGCACGCTCCGTTATTTCACCCGGCCATGAAACACGTAGCGCCAATACGCCGCGAACTGGGTGTGAAAACCTTTTTTAATATGCTGGGTCCAATGGTAAATCCGGCTAATCCTAATAACCAAATGGTTGGAGTTTATAACTTAGAGCTGGCAAGGATGTATGCCTATCTTTACCAACGGTCAAATAAGAAATATACGATCTTAAACGCTTTAGAAGGTTATGATGAAATTTCGCTTACCTGCGATTTTAAAACCTTCACCCCTAAAGGCGAAAAGATAAATACCTTAAAAAGTATTGGATTTGATAGGTTAGACCCGGCATCAATTGCAGGTGGAAGCACTGTTGAAGAATCAGCGGGCATATTTATAAAAGTACTTTCAGGCGATGCTACTACAGCGCAAAGCAGCGTGGTATTAGCAAACGCGGCGGTGGCAATAAATACTATTCACCCTGAAAAAAGTTTTGGCGATTGCTTCTATGAGGCGGAAAAATCGTTGGTAAGTAAACGCGCTTTAACAAGTTTTAAAAACCTGGTTGGTAACTAAAAATGAAGATAAAGGTTTGCGGGCTAAAATATCCGGTCAATATTACGGAGGTTACGGGTTTAGAGCCAGATTATGTGGGCTTTATCTACTATAACCGTTCGCCGCGCTTTGTTGGCGATATTACTGCGATTGATTTAACTTCGTTACCTTCAAAAATAATTAAAACTGGTGTTTTTGTTGATGAAGATGCACAGGAAATAAACAAGCTGATTGACGAATTTGGGTTTAATGCCATACAATTACATGGTAAAGAAAGTGCTGAGTTTGCTGCTTCATTTAAAGGCAGGGTAGAAGTGCTTAAAGCTTTTGGATTGGATGAGAATTTTAATTTAAACCAGCTAAATGCCTATGTTGGCAAGGTTGATTACTTTTTGTTTGATACCAAGACAGATGCGCATGGCGGCTCGGGCAAAACATTTAACTGGGATATATTAGATCAATATAAACTGGATGTGCCATTTTTTTTAAGTGGCGGTTTAAGTTTAGATAATTTAGCGCACGTGGCAAAGATCAAACATCCGCAATTTTACGGGGTTGATTTAAACAGCAGGTTTGAAACCGAGCCGGGATTAAAAGATATACAAAAACTAAAGCAGGCATTTAGCCTGTTAAAACAACATACTACACATGAAATACGGAGTTAACGAGCAAGGTTATTATGGCGATTTTGGCGGTGCATACGTGCCCGAAATGTTATACCCTAATGTTGAAGAATTAAGGCAGCAATATCTAAAGATAATCGAAGAACCCGATTTTAAAGCGGAGTTCGATCAGCTTTTAAAAGATTATGTAGGTAGGCCCTCGCCGTTATATTATGCCAAGCGGTATTCTGAGAAATATGGCGCAAACATATTTTTGAAGCGCGAGGATTTGAACCATACCGGATCGCATAAAATAAATAATGCCATAGGCCAGATACTCGTGGCGCAACGTTTAGGCAAAAAAAGAATAATTGCCGAAACAGGTGCCGGCCAGCATGGCGTAGCAACCGCTACCGTTTGTGCATTAAAAGGTATTGAGTGCGTTGTGTACATGGGCGAAATAGACATGGAGCGCCAGGCCCCTAACGTGGCCCGTATGAAGATGCTTGGCGCTACTGTAGTTCCGGCTAAGTCGGGTAGTAAAACATTGAAGGACGCCACCAATGAGGCTCTGCGCGACTGGATAGCTAACCCTGTTGATACACATTATATTATTGGTTCGGCAGTTGGCCCGTATCCATATCCTGATATGGTAGCTCGTTTTCAATCTATCATATCACTTGAAGCCAAAAAACAATTGTTTGAACATACCGGTAAAGAACTGCCTGAGTATGTAATGGCCTGCGTAGGTGGTGGTAGTAATGCCATGGGTATGTTCTATCATTTTCTGGATGATGAAAGCGTGCAATTAATAGCTGTTGAAGCAGCTGGAAAAGGCGTGGATAGCGGCCATTCGGCAGCTACTACTTTTTTGGGTAAAGAGGGCGTTTTACACGGCAGCCGCACTATTTTAATGCAGACTGACGATGGCCAGGTGGTTGAACCATATTCTATATCAGCCGGGTTAGATTACCCGGGCATAGGCCCGCAACATGCGCATCTTTACAAAATAAAACGCGCCCAATATGCCAGTGTTACTGATGATGAGGCGTTACAAGCCGGTTTGTTATGCTGCCAAATGGAGGGCATTATCCCGGCTATCGAATCGGCACATGCTTTGGCACAATTAGAGAAAATGAAATTTAAGAAAGATGATAATGTTATTATCTGCCTTTCGGGACGTGGGGATAAGGATCTGGATACTTATGTAAAATATTTTAACTACTAAATAGCTAATGGTTCGTGGATGATGGTTCATAGTAACCTGCAGCCATGAACTGTGAACCATAAACTATCAACTAATATATGAACCGTCTAAATCATTTATTCGCTACCAAGAAAGATAATTTATTATCCATCTACTATACAGCTGGTTACCCTGCATTAAACACTACGGTTGATATTGCCGAAGCGTTAGAAAAATCCAGGGCAGATTTTTTAGAAGTAGGGTTCCCGTATTCAGACCCGGTAGCTGATGGGCCGACTATCCAGAACAGCTCACAACAGGCTTTAGATAATGGTATGACGTTGGACGTTTTATTTGAGCAGTTAAAAGATCTGCGCAAGCGTGTAACTATCCCAATTTTGTTAATGGGGTATGTTAACCCTATTCTACAGTACGGTGTCGAACGTTTCTGTAAAAAAGCTGCCGAAGTAGGAGTTGACGGGGTAATTGTACCCGACTTGCCGATGTATGAATACGAGAGCATGTACGCCAAATATTTTATTGATAACAACTTAATTAATATATTCCTGGTAACGCCACAAACATCGCCAGATAGGATCCGTAAAATAGATGAGTTGAGTAATTCATTCATTTATCTGCTATCATCATCATCAATAACAGGTGGCAGCTTAAATGTATCTGACAGTATTGAGGCTTATTATACCCGTGTAAAGGCAATGGGCCTTAAAAACCCAACCATTATTGGCTTTGGTATCTCTGATAACGCTACATTTACCAAAGCTTGCCAGTACGCAAACGGCGCAATAGTGGGCAGTAAGTTTGTAAAACTATTAGAGACAGAAAACTATCTCGAAAAAATACCCGCGTTTATCAAATCTATCCGCCCTGTTAAATAAATATATTTATTAATATAGTTTTTTATGAAGAAGATCTTCATTTATAACACCTAACATCGCACTATTATCACGCCGTATCACACGCTATCACGCTATATCACATCATTATCGCACCGAATCATATTATATCACACTCCAGCACACTATATCACAGCGATTTTTTAACTTAAATAGCTGTATGTTAACAGATTATTGTAAAACTGTAATTATTGCGCTTTTTGGTTGAGTGGCAATACCGCAAAAGTTGGATACTTTAAAAGAGCATGTGCTGGGCTACACACAGAAATACAAAAAATATCGCGGAGATAAATGCCCCTGATGATTATGGCAGCAATTATTTGCCTGGTTATTTTAATTAAACTGCGCAACTAAATTATAAATACAACTCTAACTCACCTTTACCTTCACGGATGATCTCGAAATCGCCGGAGGTGCAATCAACAACGGTCGACGCGACGTTATCGCCATAACCACCATCAATTACAAGGTCAACCAGGTCTTGGTATTTTTCATAGATCAATTCCGGGTCGGTAGAGTATTCAATGATCTCGTCCGCATCGTGTATGGAGGTAGATAGGATAGGGTTTCCCAATTCTTTTACAATACAACGCGCAATATTATTATTAGGCACACGAATACCTACTGTTTTTTTGTTAGAGCTTAACAATTTGGGTACGTTATGGCTGGCATTAAATATAAAGGTAAATGGCCCCGGTAACGCTTTTTTTAATACCCGGAAGATGGTATTATCAATAGGTTTGATATAATCTGATATATGGCTCAGATCATAACATATAAAAGAAAAGTTAGCCTTATCGGGCTTTACGTTCCTGATCTTACAAATAGCCTCGATAGCTTTATGATTAGTTATATCGCACCCCAAACCATAAACCGTATCAGTAGGGTAGATGATGATACCGCCTTTACGCAGCACATCAACAACCTGTTGGATGATTTTCTCGTTAGGATTTTCGGGATATATTTTAATCAGCATATTTTGATTTCGGATTTCGAAATTTCGATTTCGTATTTACAGGTGCAATATACGCCAAAAAGCAACCTCAATTTGAGATTGCTTTTGAATTATAGCATTTAACATGCCAAGTAAATATTACAATTTCGATATCGAAACTCCGAAATTCGATATTAATTACGCTTGTTTAGCAAACTGAACATTAATAATCAATTTAATGTCCTCGCCTAATACGATAGAACCTGCTTCGGTAATACCATCCCAGGTTAAACCAAAATCTTTACGGTTAATTTTACCGGTAATTTCAAAACCTGCTTTGGTATTGCCATAAAAATCTGCTGCGGTACCGCCATGTTCTACTGCTAACGTAACCGGTTTGGTTATGCCTTTAATAGTCAAATCACCTTTCAATTCTTCACCATCAAATGATGTTGATTTGAAAGTGATAGTAGGATATTGCTCTGTATCAAAAAACTCTGCAGATTTTAAGTGACCATCACGTTGTTCTTGATTAGTATCAAGGCTGTTAACATCTAATGAAAAATTAGCTGTAGCGCCGTTGAAATCATCATTATCTGTTTCCAGGCTTCCTTCAAATGTTTTGAATGAACCGGTTACAGTTGAAATTACTAAGTGTTTTACTTTAAATTGTACTTCTGAGTGCATTGGGTCTAATACCCATTTTTGTGTTGCCATGATTGTTTTTGTTTTAGTGAGATACAAATATAAGCACAATAGATGTTTAAACATGTAATTTAATTGTCATTTATATTTACTCTTTTTATAACCGATGGGAGGGAATATTGTTCTTACCTGAAATAGGTTGTAAACTTAGCTTAGGATAAGTTAACACCTAAGTTTCTTAGGTATGATCCACTTTAAGTGATCCGCTCAAAAATCTGCTAAACAATTGTAAGTGATCCACATTTTAAAGTGGATCACTTGATGCTGTTTTCATTACAATCATACAACAAAAAAGGGGCTAAAAGCCCCCTTAATAATTATATAATATTCTGTTATGGTTAAGCTAACACTTGCTTAACTATCTCCGCAGCTTCTTTTAACAGGATAGCCGAGAATACTTTTAAACCTGAGTTGTCAATTAACTCTTTTGCTTCTTTAGCGTTAGTACCTTGCAAACGTACTATGATAGGGACAGGAATGTTACCAATTTCTTTATAAGCATCAATAACGCCTTGTGCCACACGGTCGCAACGTACTATACCACCAAATATATTGATCAGGATAGCTTTAACGTTAGGGTCGCTCAATATGATATTGAAACCGGCTTTAACAGTTTGAGCGTTAGCAGTTCCGCCAACGTCAAGGAAGTTAGCAGGCTCGCCACCGGCAAGCTTAATAATATCCATGGTTGCCATGGCTAAACCTGCACCGTTAACCATGCAGCCTACGTTACCGTCAAGCTTTACATAGTTAAGGTTTGATTTACCTGCTTCAACCTCGGTAGGGTCTTCTTCGTTAGTATCGCGCATAGCTGCATAATCAGCATGGCGGTATAAGGCGTTGTCGTCTAAATTTACTTTAGCGTCAACAGCCAGTATTTTGTTATCAGATGTTTTTAATACCGGGTTAATCTCGAACATGGCAGAGTCGGTAGCATCATAAGCTTTATATAAAGCAGCAATAAACTTGGTCATATCCTTAAACGCATCGCCTGACAAACCTAAGTTAAAAGCGATCTTACGGGTCTGGAAACCTTGTAAACCAACTTTAGGGTCAACCTCTTCTTTAAATATCAAATGCGGTGTATGCTCTGCAACTTCCTCTATATCCATACCACCTTCGGTAGAGTACATAATGATATTACGGCCAGCAGCACGATCAAGCAATACACTTATGTAAAACTCTTTGGTCTCGCTCTCGCCAGGATAGTAAACATCTTGTGCAACTAAGATCTTGCGTACCAACTTACCTTCGGGGCCTGTTTGCGGTGTAATGAGTTGCATACCTAAAATATCGGTAGCGCGTTGTTTAACCTCGTCTAAATTCTTAGCTAACTTAACACCACCACCTTTACCGCGGCCACCCGCGTGTATTTGTGCTTTAATTACAACCCAACTTGAATCGTAATCTTCTTTCAATTTTTTAGCGGCTTCAACAGCTTGTTCAGGGGTGTCGGCAACAATGCCTTCCTGTACCCTGACACCAAAACTTTTTAATATTTGCTTTCCCTGGTATTCGTGAATGTTCATATATGTTTTCGAAGAATTTGCGGTAAATCTACAATTTTGTTTATTAAGGTGATTAACAATATTAATAATATACTTGTTACAGAATTACAAGATTTACTTAATGAAACAGAAATGACAAAAATAGCCAATCTATAACCACTAATTACTATTTTTGATGCCATGCTAAAAGCCACTGCTATTAACAAATCTTACGGGCAACTCCAGATATTAAAGGGTGTTGATATTGAAGTTGAAAAAGGAGAGATTGTAACCATAGTTGGTGCATCGGGCGCGGGTAAAAGCACACTGCTTAACATACTTGGTACTTTAGATACAGCCGATAGCGGCCAATTGTTTATCAATAATGTCGAGCTTAATAAGCTAAGTAATAAGAACCTTAGCAACTTCCGTAACCGCGAGATAGGGTTTATATTCCAGTTCCATCATTTACTGGCTGAGTTTGACGCTTTAGAGAATGTATGTATCCCTGCATATATAGCAGGTACATCGCGCCCCGAAGCAGAGAAGCGTGCTAAGGATCTTTTAGAATTACTTGGGTTAGGGCATAGATTAAATCACAAACCAAACACTTTGTCGGGTGGTGAGCAACAACGTGTTGCCGTTGCAAGGGCTTTGATTAACAACCCTGCTTTGATATTTGCTGATGAACCGTCGGGTAACCTCGACTCAGCTAATGCGCGTGAACTGCATGAACTGTTCATTAAACTGCGTAACGAGTTTAACCAAACATTTGTAATTGTTACCCATAACGAGGACCTGGCAAATATATCAGACCGCAAGGTTTTAATGGTTGATGGCTTAATTGTTCAATAAGGTGAATGTTTTAATTACATCAGCCTTGTCTGCAGCTGCACATCGCCTAAAAAGTAAACTAAACACAGTCAGCGTTATTTTAGGCGATTATAATGATGTGCCTGCTTTTATGTTGGCTCAGGGTAAGTTGATAAAACTGCCAAATCCGAAATCGTTTTCCTATACGCATGAAATGCTGGCATTGTGCTTAGACAACGCAATTGATACTGTTTACGTATTGGATAATATAGAAGCTGAGCTTTTAATGAAATCGAAACAGCTATTTACAGAATATAATATAGATATACAGTTACCCAGTAATGAAATATAGCGATATAGATAAGCATAGTGCCATTATATTTGAGCTGGATAATGTTATCTATCCCGAAAAGGATTACCTGTTCCAGGTATATTATTTGTTTGCCAGCCTTATAGAATATCTTGAACTACACGATGCTAAGGTTTTAACCGACCTAATGGTAGCTACCTATAATACCGAAGGTAAGGACCTGGTTTTTGATAGGGTTAAAGAGAAATTTGCTATCGATGAAAAGTACCGGATAAACTTTCAGCATTTATTACTTACCGCTAAACTTCCGCTTAAATTATTGGTGTACCAAGCTGTGCTTGAATTGCTGCAAGATATTGTTGTTGATCGTAAAAAGATTTTTATTGTAACTAATGGCAATCCGGTGCAACAGCTAAATAAAATCAAACAAACAGAGTGGCATGGTTTGGAAGAACACTTAACTTGTTACTTCGCTGAAGAAACTTTATCCATGCCTGAACCGAATGTACTGAACTTGTTAATGAAAGAACATGATTTAAAAAGAAAAGACATATTAATGATAGGCAATTCTGAGGTAAGCAAAGCCTGTGCTGAGGCGTATGGTATTGATTATATTAATATTAATAAAATTTTATAAACTAATTATAACATAAGCGAGATTGCTTTCGTTAAATGATAATACTTTAAATAATATGAAAAAAACATTTTATATCCTGTTTCTATTTGGTGCAATTATAATATCTTGTAAAAAGAAAGATAAGGCAAGTGACGTTAGTGGTATAAGTATTACAGACCCATTAAAAAACGGATCAACACTTGATTTGATAAAAGATTCTATATTTTTATATTCAAAAGAAGCGTATTATTGGTATGATGGTCTACCAAGCTATGATACCTTTAATCCACGGTCATTTACTGGCAGTAGCGACATTGCTGGGCTTAACAAGGAGCTTGACGCAATATCTCAATATAAGATTAATCCCGCAACAGGCTTGCCTTTTGAATATTCTGCCTCATCGCCCGGACATTCTAAATATTCGTTTATCGACGAAGGCCAGGTATCTACCCAATTAAATGGCACTAACAGTAACTTTGGTTTTGCACCATTTTATAATGATGTTAATGACTTGCGGATAAAATATGTTTATCCTGGTTCTCCCGCTGATTTGGCGGGAGTGAAACGCGGGTATAAAATTTTAACTATAAATGGTAATTCGAGTTTATCGTATGACAACGGGGGTGCCAACACGCAGTTTGTAGTTAAAGCGTATACAAGCACTGGCTCAATAGTAATGAAGCTGCAAAAACCCGATCAAAGCACAGTAGATGTAACATTAAATGCAGCAAGCTATACTACAAACCCGGTTTTAACTTACAAGACTATTAATACAGGTAACGGCAAAATTGTAGGTTATTTGGTTTTTAATTCGTTTACGTCAGACGCTAACGCCGACCCGAAACTGGATGCAGCCTTTAATTATTTCCAGACACAAGGTATAACAGAGCTTGTGGTAGACCTGCGCTATAACGGTGGGGGCTTTACTTCAACTGCCGAATATTTAAGTAATCTAATTGTACCCGCTACAAAAAGTGGCTCTACCATGTATAGCTATTACTTTAACGATATATTGGTTAATAATAAGGAAACGTTATTGGCTAACCAGGTTAGGCGTGATCCTAAAACTAATGGGTTGTATAATTATGGTCAGTTTGATTATACTGTTGCCGGCAATACAGTAAAGTTTGCAAAAAAAGGATCGTTGAATCTCAGTCGCGTGTTTTTCATTGTTGCCGGAGGAACTGCTTCGGCAAGCGAGTTGACTATTAATAACCTGCGACCGCATTTAGATGTTCAACTTATTGGTGGTACTACTTATGGAAAACCGGTAGGATTTTTTGATATCGACATAAACAAGTATCAGATGTATATAGCAGAGTTTGAAACAAAGAACTCGCTGGGGCAGGGTGGATACTATACCGGCATGACCCCGGGCTCGGCAACTTACCCCGGTATTAAAGATTTTGATGATGTGACAAAGGATTTTGGCGATACTACCGAAGTACTCTTACATCACGCCATAAGCTATGTTAAAAAAGGTGTGTTTAGTGCGCCAGCCGCCCGCATACAAGGGCTCTCAGGCCAGCTTAAAACATTCTCGGTTGACCAATCAAATGAAGCCGGTGTAATAATTAATGGCAACCAGTTTAATGGGATGATATTTAACGGAAACCTGAAAAAGAAATAATTGTGAATCTGCAGATATGCAAATGTGCGTATCTGCAATGATTTGAAGTGTTTGATCAGATAATAATTAAATTATTTGCACATCTGCATATCCACACATTTGCACATCTAATCGGCCAGCTCTCTAAGATCTACCGGCACAACGCGCGATATGCCCTGCTCAACCATTGTTACACCGTAAATTACATCGGTGCTGGCAATGGTTCTTTTATTGTGTGATACGATAATAAACTGCGATTCGGAAGAGAACTTGCGTATGATGTTATTGAATTTGTCAATATTGGTATCATCAAGCGGGGCATCAACCTCATCAAAAATACAGAACGGCGCAGGTTTTAACAGGTAAAGAGAGAATAAGATAGCAGTTGCCGTTAAGGTTTTTTCACCACCCGAAAGTTGGTTGATAGACAATGGCCGTTTGCCTTTTGGTTTAGCAATAATATCAATATCAGATTCTAAAGGGTTCTGCGGATCGCTCAATATCAGATCACAAGAGTCTTCTTCATTAAATAACGATCGGAATACCTTTATAAAGTTTTCGCGCACCAGGGTAAATGCCAGCATGAACTTTTCTTTAGCCGTATCGTCTATCTCCTGTATAGTAGCCATTAATGATGCTTTAGCCTCGGCCAGATCCTTTTTCTGACTTTGAATGAACTCGTAACGTTCATTCATTTCCTGGTAAGCTTCAACCGCCATTGGGTTAATGGCACCAAAGTCATCCAACTGATTTTTTAGCTTATCCGTTCTTTCGCGTAAAGCATCTTCGTTCTCATCACCTGCTGTTTCATTTTCAGGTAACTCATTAATGTCAACATTAAACTCTATCGATAAGCGCTCTTTTAAAGCGTTCAGCTCAATGCGCAAGTTATTACGCTGATCTTTTAGCTCGTTCTCAATTACTTCGGCCTGGTCTTTCTTACGGCGTAATGCTGTTACCGCGTCTTCGGTTTCGGTTATCTTTCCGCGTAGTTTATAGTATTCCTGTTCAGCTTCCTGGGTAGCCTTTTCAAACTCTTCTTTTTGGCTGTACATTTCCAGCAAGCTGTCATCTGATGTATCAGATTGGTGCAGGTTTTCCTGTATGGCCTGTTTTACTTTCTCCAGTTCTTCGCCGTTTTGTTTAATGCGGCTTTCTAAACTATCCTGTTGGGTAAACCGGTAATCCAAATCTTTGTCTAACCCTGATACTTTATTTTGTTGCTGATGAAAGCGGATGTTCTCCTGGTTGTAGGTATTAGATTGTACCGATACCATTTCATTTAATTCATTAAACGCACCTTGCTTATCAGTCAATAACTCGTTTTGAGTTTCTTTGGTTGCTTTTAGCTCAACCAACAAAGGTTGCAGGGCAGCCATTTCTTCTTTTATACCGCTTATTTTTTTTGCGATGTCGTCCTTGCGGTTTAAGCTGTTTTCTATAAAAGTTTCGTACTGCTCCTGGCGGGTTTTGACGGTTATTAGCTCTGTGTTTAAACGGTTAAGTTCTGCTTGTTTTTGATTAAGTTCGACAGTTTTGGTAGATGCTTTTAACGCTACCGACCGGTTCTGTAACTCGTTAGATCGGGTTTTTAACTCAAATAACTCTACTTCTAATTTCTTTATCTCTTTAGCAAGGTTCTCCAGGTTTTTTGCACGGCCAATCCTTTTGCCCTCGAACAAGCCAACCGAACCACCGGCCATGGTATACTTAGATTTGTTGAACTTACCGCTTTGAGCCAACAGTACCAAACCTTCGGTTATACCCGTGCTATTTAACTCAGCCTCATCATTAACCAAATAAACGTTTTTAAGCAAATGACTAACTAAAGGCTGGTACTTTTTATCAACCTCTACAACGTTTAATGCAGGTATGCGTCCACCTGTGGCTTCCTCTTTAAACTGCAGGCCGGTTTCTTCGGCATAGTTACTCAGTATAAAAAACTGCGCCCTGCCGCGCGATGAATTACTTAATAAGTTTATCGCCTTTACAGCTTCATCATAAGTGTCAACCACATAATGATTCATTAATGGCTCCAGGTAGTTTTCGATAGCCACGCGGTATTGCTCACGGCAAAAAAGAACATCACTAAACAGCGGCGCATTTTTGGCCCATTCATGATTGTTTTTTAGGAAACGGATAGACTCCGGGAAACCTTCCAAATTATCAACCAAGCTCTTGGTTAGGTTGTATTCGTTTTGTTTGGCGTCAAGTTTACGGCTTTCGGTTATGATGGTTTCTTTTACAGTTTCCGCTTCACTATCAATCGCGGCTATTTGCGCCTGTAATTCTGTTTCCTGTGTAAATTCAAGCTGGTATTCCTTCTCTAAAGTTTCGGTGCGGCCCTGTAGTTCGCCAACAACGTCATTAAAATGGGAGAGTTCTACTTTTTTATTAGTAGCATCCTCCATATTACGCTGGCTTTCCTGCTCTAACGCTTGTTCCTGGATCTGCAGGATGTCGATATCTTTTTCGGCTTTATAGGCCCGGTTTTGTAAGTTATTGTTGGCAGTAACCAACTCATTCAATTCATTACGCGCACTTGATTGTTGCAGACGCAGCTCATCAACCATTAACTTTAAGTCGGCAACTTTGGCTGTTATGGTTTGCAGGTTTTCGTCTTCCTGTGCTTTTTCTTCGTTAAGGCGCTTAACGTTATAAAGAACATGGTTAAGTTGGTTGCGATCTCGCTCCAGTTCTTCGCTTAACCTTGTTTCTTTATCCTGCTGAAACTTAAGTTGCTCATTTTTTACCTTTTTCTCACTCTCGTAAGCACGGATCTTCCCGACAAAATCATTGGTAGCTTTTTGTTGGATAGATAGGTTCTTCTCTTTAGTCAGGCTTTCAAGTTTCTCCTGTTGCAGGCTGGCCTCTAACGAATCCATTTGAGTTACTACGCCAGATTTTTCTTCGCGGTGCTTAAGTTCCTGCTGCTCAATGGTGTTTAGTGAATTACCAAAGGCGGCAATTTTAAACGAAGCCAGTTTTATACTAAGTGCCTTATATTCTTCTTTGATCCGGTAATAGCGTTCGGTTTTTTTAGCCTGATTTTCAAGCATCTTCAGGTTTTTCTGGATCTCGAACAATAAATCTTCTACACGTTCCAGATCGGCTTCGGTATCTTTTAGCTTATTAAAGGTTTGCTTTTTGCGGATCTTATATTTTGAGATACCTGACGCTTCTTCAAATAAATTACGGCGTGAGCCTTCTTTGTTTGAAATGATCTCCTCGATCATTCTAAGCTCGATTATGGCGTACGAGTCAGAACCAATGCCGGTGTCCAAGAAAAGGTCAGTAATGTCTTTTAAACGGCATTGCACGTCATTTAACCTGTATTCACTATCGCCGCTGCGATAAAGCTTACGCGTTAAAGTAACCTGCGAATAATCGGTAGGGAGGATATTCTTGGTATTATCGAAAGTTAACGAAACTTCGGCAAGGTTGGCAGGCTTACGGCTTTTGGTGCCATTGAAGATAACGTTATCCATCTTCTCAGACCGAAGCATACGGGTACTTTGTTCGCCTAATACCCAGCGGATAGCATCGACAACGTTTGATTTACCGCAGCCATTAGGGCCCACAATAGCAGTAACACCCTCATTAAAATTAATGGTGATCTTATCGCCAAAGCTTTTAAACCCCTTGATTTCTAACTGTGTAAGCTGCATTTAATCGTGATAGCCCTGTATAAATTCCAAGGTTCAAATTAATCATAAAAAAATGATTTTACTATAGTAATCATAAAGATTTATGATGTTTTGGCTATACGTATATCTCGCCTTTCAAATAAGTTACTGCTTTGCCGGTCATTAACACACGGTCACCTTGTAACTCACACCATAATTCGCCTTTACGCTCAGAGATCTGGTAGGCGTGAAGCTGGCTTCTTTCGAAAACTTTTGCCCAGTAAGGTATTAAATTGCAATGTGCTGATCCGGTAACCGGGTCCTCATTAATACCTGCACCGGGTGCAAAAAAGCGCGATACAAAATCTGAATTATCTCCGGGAGCGGTAACTATAACACCCACAGTATCCATTTTTGATAAAGCAAAGAAATCGGGCGACAACTCCCTAACATCACGCTCAGAATCATAGACCAAAAAAAAATCACGCGACCGTAATATGGCCGTTGGTTGTATGCCACCTAATGCATCAACCCGTCCGTTAGGCTCTTCTATTGGTATAGGCGGGCGCGAAGGGAAATCCATTGTATATTTATCGCCATTGCGTTGTACGGTGAGTACGCCGGCCTTCATGGTTTCAAAATAGATCGTATCGCCGGTATAACCAAGTTCTGTAAATAATATATGTGCAGCTGCCAGAGTAGCGTGGCCGCAAAGATCGATCTCATATTCAGGAGTAAACCAGCGCAATAAATAACCCTTGGCTGTTTTTACGAAAAATGCGGTTTCGGCAAGGTTGTTTTCAACTGCTATTTTTTGCATTACGTTATCCGGCAGCCATTCGTTAAGTGGGCAAATGGCAGCAGGGTTACCACCAAAAAGCTGGTCGGTAAATGCATCGGCTTGATAAATAGGAATAGTCATATCG
>JACMRC010000224.1 GCA_014376655.1 Mucilaginibacter sp.
AGTTTATACGTTAGAGGGCTGCCCCGAAACTGCTAAAATTGCCAAAGAGAGTTTTACTAAAGCCGGGCTGAATGATATTGAACTGATAACCGGAAACTTTGACAACAGGCTATCCGGCGTAATAGACGGCTTGGATAAGCTGGACTTTGTATTTGTAGACGGTAATCATCAAAAAGATGCTACCCTAAAATATTTTGAATGGTGCCTGCCTAAAGTACACGAAGGCACACTGCTGATCTTCGATGACATATACTGGAGCGAAGGCATGAAAGAAGCCTGGGCCGAAATAAAGGCACATCCCCAGGTAACTGTAACGGTCGACCTGTTTTGGATAGGGCTGGTGTATTTTAGAAAAGGACAGGTTAAGGAGGATTTCCTTATCCGGGTGTGATGATGTGCAGATATGCAAATGTGCGGATGTGCATATAATATGATTAACTAATTATTCAAGCATCTGCACATCTGCATATCCACGCATCTGCACATCAAAACGCTTGCCCCAACCCAATATACAAACCACTTGCACGCTGCTCGCCAGCAGGTTGTTGGCCAATGCCGTAATCTACACGCACACTCAATCCTTTTTCAATATCAAAGAAATAACGCAGGCCACCACCGGCATTAGGTTTTAAAGCGGGTAGGGTAAACGATGAATGGAATACTTCGCCCGCTCCAATAAAGCCCACTACACCAAAGCGATCCGTTACCCTGTATCTTAATTCGGCCTGGCCTACAAGTAGATTGCGGTCGCGGTAACGGCCTTCGTAATAGCCGCGCATAATTTCATCATTACCCATTTGCGGCAATAAATAAAATGGCGAGCGCGCGCCGGTAAGCGATTGCTCCTGCACGTTAAGCCCCAGTACCAGCTTTTTGCTTACCGGGAAAAATTGCGAATACTCGATATTAAAAAAGCCGCCATTGTAGCCGTTATTGCCAAAAACGCCTTGCATTATATTATAGTAGGCATTTATCATTACGCCTTTAGTGGTGTAGGTGTTGTTGTTGCGGCTGTCATAAATTATACTTGGGCCTACAAAGAGGAACGTACCGCCCGCGCGGTCCTCAACCTGGAGGCTGGTATTAAATATTCCGGTAGGGGTGGCGCTGGTAAAATCATATTTATAACCACCTGCCACAAGGCCCATATATAAATTTTTAGCCACAAGCTTTTGTCCTTCAAGCAACAGGCGGTATCTTTTCTGACCCAACCTGTCGGCGCTGGTTTTGCGGGTATCGTTGCCTATACCATAAAAATCCGTTGGGAAATCTATCCGCCCAATACCTGCAAACAAATGATACTTGTTTTGCGGCGACCAGTAGGTGGTACTGATGTTTATCCTGTTCTGTCCCTTGGTGGTTATTGTCGCGTAAGCAAATATGTTTGATACCCGTGTGCCTTGGTGCAGCGTGTCCGAATAATAAGAATACAAACTTGCACCGCCAACTTCAACACCGGTCTCGGGTGCCGACGACAATACCGGCAGAATTATAAAGCTGCTGCGTTTGGTGGTATCTTTTTCAAAATACATCTTCCGGATAAATTTGGGAATGATGCTTTGAGCTTGAACCGGGCTAAAACTTCCGGACAAGCTTGCTATAATAAGTAGTGATAAAAGTTTCTTCATTGTGATAATTATCCGGTAAGGTAATATTTTTAAGCAGAACCGGGATATTAAAGTTAGCTTAATAAGCAACTTAACTCAACTGGTATTTGAACTGCTCTGTGTACTCACCCCGTCAAGATAGCTACCAGGATGCAACGCTCGTACCTTGGTAAAAAGCGGAATTAAATATTTTTTTATATAAATTTCTGATTGTCAGGTGTTTATATAGTTGTTTTTATATGCCACCTTGTATACTGGTTTTTAAAACCCTAAAGCCTTGCTTTTACGCCCGGGCGCATATGCCGGTTATAAGTATCAACACCTAAATGCATTTAACAGGCTAATTTTTACCTGCAAAAAATCACACAGTTCTTCTACTGTTTCACACTTAAATGCTATTAAATCACATTTTAATTCCCCTAAATCACGCGTTTTCACACGTTTATACAGGGCTTATTGTATCTTAAATTATTGTTAATCAGTGTATTATATAAATAATACGTAAATACTTCAAAATAAGCGTTTGATTTGCTCTTGCAGGGCAAGGATATACACAAATATACGGAAAATCGGGTTGTAAATCTTCCATCAGCATAAATAAATCGCATGTTAACGCACCAATATTATCACCGGGTACAATTATAATACATCCGATTTATACCCTTTAACAAACTTTTTATGCATCATTTAAAAAATGCGCCCACACAATAGCTTTCGCAAGCGGTAAAGCTGTAAGAAAAATAAACCACCAACGGCGCGCGTTCAAATCCTTACATTGAAATAACATTTCAAATTTAAAACCCTCTTTTCATCAAAATCCCTACTTTTGCGCAATATTTATCAAACGAAAAAATATGAGCACTACTAAAGGACCCGTATCCCAGTTTATTGAAAAAAATTACCTGCATTTTAATGCTGCCGCGTTAATGGATGCTGCTAAAGGCTATGAAACCCATTTGTTGGAAGGTGGCAAAATGATGGTAACATTAGCAGGCGCTATGAGCACCGCCGAACTGGGTATATCACTGGCCGAAATGATCCGCCAGGGTAAAATTTATATCATATCTTGCACAGGTGCCAACCTTGAAGAAGATATTATGAACCTGGTAGCGCACTCGCACTATAAACGCGTACCTAACTATCGCGATCTGAGTCCGCAGGATGAGTGGGACCTTTTAGAGAATCATTATAACCGTGTAACTGATACTTGTATCCCAGAGGAAGAGGCTTTCCGCAGGTTACAAAAACATATCCATAAGATCTGGAAAGATGCTGACGATAGCGGTGAGCGCTATTTCCCGCACGAGTATATGTACAAAATGTTGTTAAGCGGAGACTTGGAGCAATACTATGAGATAGATCCAAAAAACTCGTGGATGCTGGCTGCTGCCGAAAAGAATTTGCCAATTGTTGTACCGGGTTGGGAAGACAGCACCATGGGTAACATCTTTGCATCGTACGTTATAAAGGGCCAGATAAAAGCTACCACCATGAAGAGTGGTATTGAATACATGGCATGGCTTGCAGATTGGTACCCAAAAAACTCGGGCGGTAAAGGTGTAGGCTTTTTCCAGATAGGCGGTGGTATTGCCGGCGATTTCCCGATATGTGTTGTGCCAATGCTTTACCAGGATATGGAAATGCAGGATATTCCTTTCTGGAGCTATTTCTGCCAGATCTCTGATTCAACAACTTCATACGGTTCATACTCGGGCGCTGTACCTAACGAGAAGATAACCTGGGGTAAACTGGATGTAAATACACCAAAGTTTATTGTTGAAAGCGACGCGACAATTGTTGTACCGCTGATATTTGCCTGGCTTTTAGGACAATAACATTTGCTTGTTTTTTGAAAAAAAAAGTGATCGTCGTCATTATTTAGAATAATTATAAATTAGTGATAGCTGTCATTTATTTGTCAGCGATTATTTAATAAATTATACTTTTGTGACTGAAAAATCCGAGGAAGGTTGTGTCCTTTACTCAGTTTCAAACACTATACAAATAACTATTTAGCATCAATACAACTTTATGAGAAGCATCTCATTAATTTTTAAACAATTCTCAAGGTCAGTTTTACTGCTTGCCTGTTTTACTGTTTGGGGAATTTCTGCTAAGGCGCAAGGCGACGCTGCAAAAGGCATAGCCATATTTAAGGCCAATTGTGCCGGGTGTCACGCAATAGATAAGCGGATGACGGGGCCTGCATTGGGAACTATCGTGTCGTCAGAAACTGATGACAAGTGGTTAACCAGTTGGGTACATAATAGCTCTGCATTGGTAGCAGCTAAAGACCCTAACGCGCTTGATATCTTTAACAAATTTGGCGGAACGGTAATGCCGGGCTTCCCAAGTCTTTCAGACGGTGATGTTTCTGACATTTTAGCCTATGTGCGTGCCGATTGGAAAAAACTTGAAGAAGCAAAGAAAACAGCACCAA
>JACMRC010000225.1 GCA_014376655.1 Mucilaginibacter sp.
AAATGCAGATCCAGGGCAAGGTTATTATGCAGTTTATTGTTGAGAAGGATGGCTCACTAACCAACGTTAAAGCTATAAAGGGACCGGGCGGCGGTACGTCAGAAGAAGCGCTACGCGTTATGCAAAAATCGCCAAAGTGGAAACCGGGCATTAACGACGGCAAACCGGTAAGGGTACAATATGCTGCACCCATAGCGTTTGTTTTTAAGGCCGAAGAAGCTAAAAACGATGACGGTCCGCTTACGCTTCATAACAATTAATAGCGCTTAATTCTTATATTTACTATAAATCAACAGCAATATCATGAACTGGAAACTTATTATTCAACTATCATTCTTCGGGCTGATAATGGCATTTGCAACCATATCGCTTATCCCCGAAAAAATTGAACCCGCCTTTTGGCTGGTGATATTTGTTTTTTGTGCGTATGTAATTGCCAAAGTAGCACCGGGCAAATATTTTTTGCATGGCTTTATGGTGAGTATATTTAACTGTATCTGGATAACTGCTGCACACGGATTTTTTTATGATAGCTATACAGCGCACCATCCTGATATGGCTGCCATGTATAAGGGCATACATCCGCGTAAAATGATGCTGGTTTATGGGCCGGCATTTGGC
Source organism: Mucilaginibacter sp. (assembly GCA_014376655.1). Taxonomy (GTDB): domain Bacteria; phylum Bacteroidota; class Bacteroidia; order Sphingobacteriales; family Sphingobacteriaceae; genus Mucilaginibacter. The sequence continues at coordinate 622 of JACMRC010000225.1, forward strand.
GTGATGTTTGGTGTTATATTAGGATTGTTTGCTTTTGCTGCCTCAAAAATTGTTAAAAAGAAGGTTTAGCACCGCACAATGTTATTACGCCGCAATTTTTTAAATTAACCAAAAATGTTAGGCATAAATTATTAATTTTGCCGTATACAAGAACAAAAAACACTATACAATGAAGCCTTTCATTTCAAGAACAGCATACGGAGTTTTAAATTATGCCATCGCAGCGTTATTATTAGCATCGCCATGGTTATTTAAGTTTAGCCATGTTACTATTGCTGCAGCCTTATTTATGCCATTATTAATGGGATGGTTACAGCTTATCATGTCAATGTTTAGCGAAAGCCCAACCGGCTTTAGTTTCTTGAAGATATTTCCTATACAAATGCAAACCTGTGTTGACGTTTTAATGGGATCATTCCTGTTAGCATTACCATGGACATACGCATTTTGCAACCAGGTATTTTGGCCGCACTTTTTATTAGGTGCCGCGTTAATGATCAAAGGTATCTTTGTAGAGCAATCGCCTTTTTTAACTCGCCCACACCGCTCTTTGCCCGAGGCAGGCATTACATCAATTGATGCACAAGAAGGCAGATTAAACCACTAATAGGCGTTTAAAGAACATAAAACAAAAGCGGGTTCAGTTTTTAAACTGACCCGCCTTTTGTTTATAGCTGAAAGCAGAAAGTCTAAAGCTGAAAGCGAAGCAATTTAATAATATAGCTTTTTGCTTTTAGCTTTAAGCTTTCCGCTTAAAAAACTTCATTAAGGCCCAGGAATATTCCTTTAGACCCATAGTTACCTACGCCATAATCAATACATAGATTTGAGCGCGAATATTTGTTAAACAATAAGCGCAGGCCAACACCGGCCCCCGGCTCAATAAACTCAGTTAAATTTATAGTACGGCTATTGCTTGCTGTCTCTGCATTGGTGAAAACCACGCCGCTGAACAACTTATTTTTTGTGATGGGGAAACGATACTCCATTTCGCTATAAACAAACGACGTGCCTTTAAAACGGCCTATAGTGTAGCCTCTGCCTAAACGGTTAGCCGCATCGCTGCCGGTGCCGGGCAATTCAAGGTAGGGTACAGTGCCATCAAGCAGGAAAGTGCCCCAATACCAAAATGCCAGCATGTGCTCCGGGTTTACTTTTGATAAGCTCCAGTATTTTCTTAATTCTGTTTTTAATTGTACAGCTTTATGCTCGCTGCCCAGCCAGGTTTCGTTTACCCGTAACACCACGTCGGCATACATGCCGCTTTGCGTGCGGTTTATGTGGTCTCTTGAATTATATTCAACGTTAAACAGCAGCCCACTTGCAGAGTAGCCCGAAGTAGGATATTGGTTTAGCCTGCTGTATCTGTAGTTATGCGTATTAACGTTGATACCGTTTGGGCCAATGCTGCTTTGGCGCTCATCATCAATATTACTGTATTTATTAAAAATGAAACCGGCACCTGCGTATATATGCTCAAAAATGCGGCGGTAAACCCGCTCAGAAAATTTAAGATAGGAGAACTTTATCGGGAAAACATCCGGGTTATTATCCAGCGGCAAATCATTTAACGCGAAGGAACCATCGCCCTGTACACGGTGGCCGGTGCCCACGCCATAATCAAGCGCTACTGTTTTACCTACCTGTATGCCGCCTTGTATGTTAAATTCATCGTCGTTAGTAAATATGTTGTTTTTAGCCTCGAACGAGGCCAGGCCGAATGTAGAGATATAAGCATTAGCATTTATTACCGAAAAGGTTGTAGTTTTTGGATTACCAAATACATAGCCGCCCGTTGAGGTTACACCTACCGAAAAACCAACACTGGGGTTATAACCCGCAGATGGTAGAGTAGAAAATGTAGAGTGAGTTTTACCGCTTAATGTGGTATCGGCTTTCTTGCCGCTAAAAAAATTGCTGATAACTTCTTTCGCGTCGGTTTGCTTGCGCAACACCTCGGGCGAATCTTGTTTGTCCTGAGCAAATACTATCCCGGTACTTAAAAGTACCATGCATGCTGTAAGAGCATGCTTCCACACGTGCATAATCAATTTATTAATGAGGGTTAATGATACGAATATAATGAAAGTATATTAAAACTTTAATTTTTTGTAACAAAAAAGATACAAACACTATCTATATAATAAAAGGGTGTTTTTAAAGCTAATTATAAATAACGCAGACAAAAAATTAAACCTTAATAAAAATTAATCGTCATATTTAAACGTACATCAATAAAATCAAAGTTATGAAGATAGTAAGATTGTATTGGGATTGTTATTTTGGCAAACCTGCCAGGGTATCAGAGCTGGTGTGCCGCGCAGGCATATATTAAAAATAAAAGGGCCGCCTGTTAATTAACAGGCAGCCCTTTCTTAGTATTTAGTAGTGATTGTTATTCTATCACGGTTACTTTAAGCATGTTTGTTTTACCATGGTTAACAATTGGTATAGCAGCGGTATTAATTACCACATCGCCGGCCGCTATCAAATTCTCGGCCTTAAGCATATTGTTTACGTCGGCTATAGTTTGATCTGTACTTTCAACCTTATCATAATAAAAGGTGCGTACGCCCCATACCAAGCTAAGCGCGTTTAACAGGTGTGGGTTAGCGGTAAATATAAAAGTACGTCCTTTTGGCCTATAGCTTGATATCTGGAAAGCTGTATAACCCGACGTGGTCATAGATACAACACCTACGGCGTTAGTACGCTCGGCCAGGTGAACTGCCGACTCGCATACCGCGTCACTTAAATAACCCGGAGAGTTTACATCAGATACAGACCCTCTGTCTGAATTGAAAGGATAACCCAACTCTTCAACATTACGCACAATTTTAGCCATAGTTTCAATAACTATCAGCGGGAACTCGCCAACTGATGTTTCGCCGCTAAGCATTACCGCGTCGGCACCATCTAATACAGAGTTTGCAACGTCATTAACTTCGGCACGTGTTGGGCGCGGGGTAGTTATCATTGACTCCAGCATCTGTGTAGCAACAATAACCGGTTTTGATGCCGCGCGACATTTGCGGGCAATCATTTTTTGCAACAATGGCACTTCTTCTAAAGGCATTTCAACACCTAAATCACCACGGGCAACCATTACGCCATCTGTAGCAGCTATAATAGCATCAATATTATCAATAGCCTCCGGTTTTTCTATTTTAGCAATTACTTTAGCTGCTTTACCGCTACGGGCAATAACTTGTTTTAACTCGGTTATATCATCAGCATTACGTACAAATGATAGGCCTATCCAGTCAATATCCCACTCCAGGGCGTATTGTAAGTTCTCCAGGTCCTCTTCTGTTAAGCTTGGGATAGATACTTTTGTGTTTGGTAAATTAACACCCTTACGTGAGGTTAAAATGCCTCCGTGTACTACTTCGCAAACTACAGTATCAATTTTATTGGTTTCAATAACACGCATCTGGATCTTGCCATCGTCCAACAAAATAATTTCATTGGCCTGTACATCCTGCGGGAAAGTGTCATAAGTTATGTAGATCTGGTTATCATCGCCTATACACTCATGGGTGGTAATATTAATGTGTGTGCCATTTTTAAGATGTATACCGCCATCTTTCACTAAACCAATACGAATCTTTGGTCCTTGCAAATCGGCAAGCATAGCAACATTTGTTTTATGCTCACTATTTATTTCCCTTATCAGGTCAACAAACTTTTTATGGTCTTCTGGCTTTCCATGCGAAAAGTTAAGGCGGCAAACATTTACGCCGGCTTTAATCATGGCTAACAATGTTTCTTTTTTGGCGCAAGCTGGCCCCATTGTGGCGACGATCTTAGTACGGTTATACGGTATATTCATAGTTTATTGGGTTCAATATTTAGGTAGCGTATATTAAAATGCGCCGTGCTCTTTTTTAAATTCGGCGCTAAAATAAGAGATTTTCGCGTGATTTTATTTTTTTCGGGTCAATCTTTACTGCTGCAACAATTTCGGGGATCTTATTTAATGCCGAAATAAGGGTGTCAAGGTCATTATCATCAATATAATTTTTAATCATTAAAAAATAATCTGCCTTTTTCATCTCGGGTATTAAGTAGCCATCGCTGCCTTTATTGCCTATAAAAAAGAAATCTGTTTCGCTGGCTTCCCAGTTATACTCATATAAAGAGAAGTATACAGGGGCTGCACCGGGGTGGATGTCAACAGCCAGGTCATCAGTTTTAACAAAATTAAAACTTAAATATTTGTTAATTAAGTAACAAATACGATAGTCTTTAAGCGAAGTTGTCACTGCGATGAGAATAAAATCAAGATCTATCTCAAACTTTAAAAATTTTCTATTCAATATATGATTACATTTGCGCCGGTAAAAATACAAATTGAAACACTTTCATCTAAAATTTTGTTAGCCTCTAAACTAAAAAGTTTTAGATTTGATATTTGATAGATTTTATTTTTCTTTGCACTGAAATTATTAATCATTAAACTATAATACTATGTCTGATATCGCTTCAAGAGTAAAAGCTATAATCGTAGAAAAACTGGGTGTTGACGAAAGTGAAGTTACCCCTGAGGCTAGCTTCACCAATGACCTTGGTGCCGACTCTTTAGATACCGTGGAACTTATCATGGAGTTTGAAAAAGAATTTAATGTCGCTATTCCTGACGATCAGGCTGAAACAATCGGCACAGTAGGTCAAGCTGTAGCTTACCTTGAAAAAAACGTTAAATAAGCTCTTCTCCTTAATTTAATTAAATGGGGTTTAAACGAGTTGTAGTAACCGGGCTTGGGGCACTTACTCCAATTGGCAACAACGTTTCAGATTACTGGAACTCATTGATCAATGGAGTAAGTGGCGCAGCTATGATCAAAAGTTTTGACACAACGCTGTTCAAAACAAAATTTGCGTGCGAAGTTAAAGGCTTTGATGCAGATGGTTTTTTGGGTAGAAAGGATGCGCGTAAGTTGGATCCTTTTGTACAATACGCACTGTATAGTACCGAAGAAGCAGTAAAAGATGCCGGTTTAGATTTTTCGAAATTAGATACCAGCCGTATTGGTGTTATCTGGGGATCAGGCATTGGTGGTTTAAAAACGTTTTTAGATGAAGTGGTTAACTTTGCCAAGGGCGATGGTTCACCACGGTTTAATCCGTTCTTTATCCCAAAAATGATTGCTGATATTGCCCCGGGCCATATCTCTATTAAATACGGCTTGCGTGGTCCAAATTTCTCAACAGTTTCTGCTTGTGCATCGTCAAACAACTCGCTGATAGATTCTTTTAACTACATCCGCCTGGGTAAAGCTAATATGTTTATAAGCGGGGGGTCTGAGGCTATTATTAATGAAGCCGGTATAGGCGGATTTAATGCAATGCACGCACTGTCCGTACGTAATGACGATCCGGCAACGGCATCGCGCCCGTTTGATCTTGACCGCGACGGTTTTGTTGCAGGTGAAGGCGCAGGTACCATTATTTTAGAAGAGCTTGAACACGCTAAAGCACGCGGTGCTAAAATTTATGCAGAAATGATGGGTGGCGGCATGAGTGCCGATGCTTATCACATGACTGCCCCACACCCTGACGGACTTGGCGCCGCCCTGGTAATGCGCTCAGCGCTGGAGGATGCAGGCTTAACACCGGCAGATATTGATTATGTAAACGTACACGGAACATCTACTCCAATTGGTGATCCGCAGGAAATTAAAGCTATACAGGATGTTTTTGGTGAAGATATTTACAGGATAAATATCAGCTCAACCAAATCAATGACGGGCCACCTATTAGGCGCTGCCGGTGCGGTTGAAGCTATTGCATCTATATTAGCCTTAAACAACGGCATAATACCACCAACTATTAACCACTTTACAGATGATCCAACTTTTGATCCTAAAATAAACTTTACGTTTAACAAGGCTCAAAAACGCGATATAAACATTGTACAAAGTAATGGTTTTGGTTTTGGCGGCCACAATGCTTCTGTAATATTTAAAAAATACGAAGCTTAATTACTGGATGCCTGTTAGCCGGTTATATAAACTATACCTGTCTCCACACAGAAAGTATGTTAAGGTTTTAAAGAATTTGCTCGGTTTTGTGCCGGGCAATTTGTCGTTATACAGGTTGGCATTTCGCCATAAATCTGTGGCCCAAAGCGTAAAAAAAGGTGTAAAAAACAGTAACGAGCGCCTGGAGTTTTTAGGCGATGCTGTTTTAGGCAGCGTTGTTGCCGAAGTGCTTTTTAAGCTTTATCCCTATGAGGATGAGGGCTTTTTAACAGAATTGCGCTCAAAAATTGTAAGTCGGGTTAACCTTAACCAATTGGCGCGCAAGCTGGGTTTTGAAAAACTGATAGAGTATGATAGCCGTGCCCTGGGCCCAACCCGGCAGGGTTCATTATTAGGCGATGCATTTGAGGCGTTGGTTGGTGCTGTTTACCTGGATAAGGGTTATGATTTTACAAAGAACTTTTTAGTTAATCATATCATCAAATCGCATATTGACATCCATACCCTCGAACAAACCGAAACTAATTTTAAAAGTAAGCTGATAGAGTGGTGCCAACGCCATAGCAAGGATATATCTTTCGATCTGATTGAGAACGGCGATGGCGAAAACACTAAGCTGTTTACCGTACAAGCCAGTGTAGACGGGCAAATAATGGGCCTTGGAAAAGAGTTCAGCAAAAAGAATGCAGAGAAGTTGGCCGCCGAAAAGGCTTGCGAAGCTTTAAGTATTTAACGCTAATTAAGCTTTTGTAATTTCAGTGTGCCCCTGTTATTCTTAAAATAATCGTATGACCTTTGTACGTATTTAATGATGTCATAATCAGTCCAGATCCTGATATCTTCAACGTTAGGCGTGAAATTAATCATAAAATCTTCCAGGTCCTCGTCGGGCATATTGGTGATCTTTTTAATCAGCGGTTTGTTATAGCGTTTGGCTACTTCTACACGTTCCAGTTCTTCTTTGGTATATTTCTGAAATTTGCGTGCTTGTTCTGGCCCCTTGCCAAACAACTCATATAAACCATTTAAGGGTGAGCTTAAAACTGATCCAACACTCGGGCTTAATGATGAGTATTGACCTTTTCGCTTATAATCGGTCATTACGTCATTTAGCATTTGCTTTTTGCTTACATCCTTAATAGTAACCTGATCCAAATGAATTACGGGCTGCATGTAAACAGATTGGTCCGAATATTTTAATACTACAATAACCTGGGTAGTATATTCAGATTTATTAAATAGCAGCGAGTCGCCAATTGCGGCCTGTATATTGAAGCCTCCAAGTTGGTCGCTTAATACTTCGGTTTTACGATTTAAGTTAGATATTGATGTATAAGCGATAGTTGTTGGTGAGTTTTTTTTAAATACCACACCTTTAACAGTAAATAATTGCTGTGCAGAAGCAACTGATACTAAGCAAAAACACAGCATAAGCGCTGCGACAAAACGGTAATATATGGACGAACTAATCAATATTCAAAACTACACATTGTAAACGAGGGAAAATGTAAAAAAGTGTTAATTTTTAAAATAGTGATTGGTGATTAGTTAATTAGAGGTTAGTTTTTGGGAAATGTATTTCCTAATCACTAACCCCTCAATCACAAATCACTAAAAAATCCTATCTTTGCGCATGATAAAATCCATGACAGGATATGGAATTGCCACTTTCGACTCGGGTAACACAAAATACACGGTCGAGATCAAATCCCTGAACAGTAAGTTTCTCGAACTGTCGCTGCGCCTGCCCAAAATATTCTCT
>JACMRC010000226.1 GCA_014376655.1 Mucilaginibacter sp.
ACCAATCTTTTTCTCTAAGCCACGCACACCCGATTCGCGCGTGTAGTCTTCAATCAATTTTTCAAGGACATCCGCTTTTAGCGTAATATCTTTAAGCTTCAAACCATGTGCCTCGCGTTGTTTAGGTACCAGGTGCTGTTTAGCTATCTCAATTTTCTCTTCGATAGTATAACCGTTCACCTCTATGATCTCCATCCTGTCCAACAAAGCCGGTTGTATGCTGCTTAATGAATTTGCTGTCGCGATAAACATAACGTTCGATAGATCGAAATCCATCTCCACGTAGTGATCATAAAAACTGCTGTTTTGCTCAGGATCTAATACTTCCAACAAAGCTGATGACGGATCGCCACGGAAATCATTACCTACTTTATCTATCTCATCCAAAATAAATACCGGGTTAGCGGCACCTGCTTTTTTAACCGACTGGATTATCCTGCCCGGCATTGCGCCGATGTAAGTTTTACGATGGCCACGAATCTCGGCCTCATCACGGATTCCGCCCAAAGCCATCCGCACATACTTACGTCCCAAAGCTTTAGCTATTGATTTACCCAACGATGTTTTACCAACTCCCGGAGGGCCAACCAAACAAAGTATAGGCGCTTTCATGTTGTGTTTTAGCTTTAATACGGCTAAATATTCAATAATGCGGTGCTTTACCTTATCCAAACCAAAATGATCCTTATCCAGCACCTTTTGGGCTCGTTTAAGGTCGAAGTTGTCTTTAGTAAACTCGTTCCATGGCAGGTCAAGCAATAGCTCTAAGTAATTTATTTGTACCGAGTAATCGGCAGCAGCCGGGTTGGTACGGGCCAATTTCTCAACTTCTTTATCAAAATGAGTTTTAACTTCAATCGTCCATTTCTTTTTGGCAGCACGCTGGCGCAGGCTGTCAATTTCAAGATCGGGCGTGTTGCCACCTAACTCTTCCTGGATAGTTTTTATTTGTTGATTTAAAAAGTAATCGCGCTGTTGTTTGTCCAGATCCACACGTACACGGGTTTGGATCTGGTTTTTTAATTCCAGCAATTGCAGCTCCATGGTTAGGTGCTCTAAAACCGTGTTGGCCATATCGCGGCGGTTTGTTATTTCCAACAACTTTTGTTTGGCAGTCATGTCGGCATTCATGTTTGATGATATAAAATTCATCAAAAACGATGTGCTTTCAATATTACGGATAGCTATACCGGCCTCGCTTGGGATATTTGGCGAAAGCTGGATAATGTTCATCGCCATATCCTTTATAGAGGATATCATGGCTTTAAACTCTTTATCTTCTTTTGATTTTTTAACCTCTTTAAAAGGCTCGATAGTAGCTTTGATGTAAGGCTCGCTTTGTACTTCTTCTTTTAAGTAAAAACGTTTTTTGCCTTGTAAAATAACAGTGGTGTTTCCATCAGGCATTTGCAGCATTTTAATAATGAGTGCTACCGTACCAATTTTGTTTAACTGGTTAAAACTGGGGTCCTCAATAGCAACATCTTTTTGCGATACCACACCTATCATACGGCTGCCTTTATTGGCATCGCGTATTAATTTGATTGATTTATCGCGCCCTACGGTAATAGGTATAACTACGCCCGGGAATAATACAGTATTACGTAACGGTAAAATTGGCAAAAACTCAGGCACTTGCTCATTATTCATCTCCTCTTCATCCTCTGACGACATCAAAGGGAAAAATTCCGAATCTTCATTTATCACTGGTAAAGCATTTTTAAAATCAAACGGGTCAAAACTCATCTATACCTTTTTATATATAAAAATAAACGTCATATTGTCAGCCTTTAATATAAAAGGACTGCTTAACAACACTTAAATAGGGGCTACTACTTATCTAATGCTATGTTTCAAGTCTTATGCCAAGTTATGGCTATACAGATATAACTATTGTTTGGGATCGGTATCGGTTTGATTACTTGGCAATTACAAATTTAGTTGCTTTTTGTTAAATGTGGTTAAATTAATTGGTAAAGATGAAAAAAAGTCATACTCTTACGCCGCCCTAATAATTTATGCTAACATTTTCTTAATAAATGTGTTACCGGGGTACAATAATTTACGATTGCGAGAGTTAATAATATACTTTGTTTAACATATTAAGCTTTTAATGCGGTTACCGATCTTAGTATCATTCCTGGTTATATCGTCTGTTGAACACGCAGTAGCGCAGAATGCCTATATTAAATTAGGGCAACAAGCTTATATTGAAGGTAACTTTAAAGCAGCCATTACTCAGTTAGAAAAAGGCCGTTTAATTGATTCTACCAATTCCAACGCTTTGTGGATGTTGGGCTATTCTTATTATCACAGTGATAACTACGTAAAATCTATCACTGCTTTTACCAAAGAAATAGCTATTGAGCCGGCTGATGCACATGCTTATTATTACAGGGCCAAGGCGCAATTTCGCTTAGGCACTGACAGCCAAAACCCGGCCGAGAAAGAAAAGTATTTTTTAGGCGCTATAATTGACTTTACCAAAGCTATTGCTATAAACCCTTCCGAAGCCAAAATAACTTCATTTTATCAGAACCGTGGCCTTGCTTATAAAGATTATGGTTTGTTCAGGTTGCAAGCCAACACCAGATTTTTTGACAGGGCCAGAGCAGTAAATGCTATGAAAGCGGGTTTAGCCGACTTGCAAAAAGTTTATGATGCTGATAAATCAAGAGATGATATTTCATCCCTGATAGATGCCTTGAAAGAGAAATTAGGCACAGCCACCGGCCACCATTAATTCAAACTCCCTTTTACTGCGTATTGGTTAAGTGATAAAAGCGCTATCTTGCGCGTGTATCTATTATCTCCAAATAAACATATTTGCTGATCTTTTTGAATGATGTATATAGAATCAGGGAAATAGCTTAATCTTTCTTTAGTTTGGTAAAGGATATTTTTTGTGCTGTTGTTTATTATTATCCACTTAACCATGTTACCTTTTCTCTTAACTATAATTTCACGAGTCTTTAAGTCCGGATCCTTCGCGCGATAAATTTCAATATTATCAGTTTTTACAATGGTATAACTATCCCTCCAGGCAGGTTTATTAATATCCGATTGGCTGAATAAGCTCAATTCAAGTCCCCAATTATTAATGCGTACATCTTTAGTTTCGTTATTACCATTGTGGTACACCGTTTTGTGGGTGATATGATTAAGTTTCCTTAAACGCGCGGTATCACCTGCGAAAAAACCTTTAACATCAAAGTATTTTAAATCAGTACCAGTTTGGATATTATCGGGTTTGCAGGATGGGAGGAGGGAGGTGAGTAATAAGATAAGAAAAAAAGCGGCGGCTCGTGCGATTCCTTCCCTTGGGAAGGTGCAGGATGGGGTTTTGCCGATCAATTCGATATTACCCCTCCCTGCCATTTCACAGGCAGCCGCACCCCTCCCGAGGGAGGGATTAATAGCTTTTTGATTTTTACACCAATACATTCCCACTCATTTCTTCAGGAATTGCAACGCCCAAAATATGCAGTACTGTTGGGGCAACATCACCTAATTTGCCATCTTTTACAGTCGTCACATCTTTATCAATCACAATACAAGGTACAAGGTTGGTGGTGTGTGCGGTGTTTGGTGTACCATCGTCGTTTATCATGTAATCGGCATTACCGTGGTCGGCAAGGATAATGAACGAGTAGCCATTTGCTATACCTGCTTCAACAACAGCCTGGCAGCAGGCATCTGCCGTTTCAGCAGGTTTAACTACCGCGCTAAAAACGCCGGTATGGCCAACCATATCTGTATTTGCAAAGTTTAATACGATAAAATCCGGCCAGCCACTTTGCAGCTCAGGAATAATAGCATCGCGAATACCGGCAGCACTCATCTCCGGTTGCAGATCGTAAGTAGCAACTTTAGGCGATGGCACCATCAGGCGCTTTTCGTTAACAAACTCTTTTTCGCGGCCACCCGAAAAGAAGAATGTGACATGCGGATATTTTTCGGTTTCCGCTATGCGGATTTGGTTTTTACCGGCATCCTGTAAGATCTCGCCAATGGTTTTAGTCAGATCTTCTTTAGTGTAAATTACTTTGACATCCTTAAACGTTTCGTCGTAAGTAGTCATGGTAACATAGTATAGGCTAAGCGGATGTAAATTATATTCAGGGAATGCTTTTTGAGTTAACGCAACGGTGATCTCGCGGCCACGGTCGGTACGGAAATTAAAGCAGATCACCAAATCGCCTTCTTTTATAACAGCTATAGGTTTACCATCAACTGTATTAACCAGCGGCGGCATAAACTCGTCGGTAACATCTTTTAAGTATTGCTCCTTTATTGATTGCAATACATCAGTAGTAGCTTCGCCGGTACCATGCACCATTACATCATAAGCCTGTTTAACGCGCTCCCAACGGTTATCGCGGTCCATGGCATAATAGCGGCCAATGGCAGACGCAAGCTTAACAGGCGTGTTGGCAATATGATTATCAAGGTCGGTAATAAAACCTAAACCCGATTTAGGGTCAGTATCGCGCCCGTCCAAAAAAGCATGTACAAACACATTACTCAAACCTGATGAAACCGCTGCGTCACACAACCCCTTTAAATGTTTGATATGCGAGTGTACACCACCATCAGACACCAAGCCTATGAAGTGTACGTCTTTATTATTTGCTTTAGCGTAATCAAAAGCCGATTTTAAAACCGGGTTAGTTACCAGTTCGTTATCATCTACTGCTTTATTAATGCGGCCAAGTTCCTGGTAAACGGTACGGCCGGCACCCAAATTCATGTGCCCAACTTCCGAGTTACCCATTTGCCCGGCGGGCAAACCAACGGCCATGCCTGATGCTTCAAGCTTTGAGTTTGGATAATTAGCTATCAGCGAATCAAAAAACGGTGTTTTTGCTGCCAATATAGCGTTCGACTGATCGTTACGACCGTAACCCCAGCCGTCTAATATAATTAATGCTACTTTCTTTTTATTTTCCACAACGCAAATATAAAGGGGATGGGGGATAGATTATAATTAAATTATCAGAACGCGTGCCGTATACTCATCCGGTCTACGCTTCGCTGCACCACCCTCTCATATCTTTAGCGAGGATTGAAAAATAAAGGGGTGCGACTGTAGTGAACAACGAAAAGGGGTTTTCGATTTCACTCGGCCGCGTAAGCCCACCCGCAAGGGCACAGTATATTAATTTCATGAACCTTTTTGTCGGGTAGTTGTTAACAGGGCAATTGCTTTCGGCATAATTTGCATATTCGCACATCAAACTATCACATCCAAAAAATGTTATTACTTTTGACACTCCTAAAATATAACTGATTTGAATACAGAACTTGTACAGCCATTTATTAACAATGCGCTTAAAGAGGATGTTGGCGATGGCGACCATACATCATTAGCCACCATACCGGCAGGCACCACAGGTAAAGCAAAGCTTTTAGTAAAAGACCACGGCATAATAGCTGGTGTCGAGCTCGCCGAATATATCTTCCACCGGGTTGATAAGGACCTGAAACTAAATGTATTTATACAGGACGGCACCGAAGTGAAGCCAAAAGATATTGTATTTGAGGTTGAAGGCAGCGCCATCAGCATATTAACTGCCGAGCGTTTGGTGCTTAATTGCATGCAACGCATGTCGGGCATCGCAACTAATACAGACCATATTGTGGACCTGCTAAAAGGAACCAATACCCAGGTTTTAGATACCCGCAAAACCACGCCGGGTATGCGTTATTTGGAAAAATGGGCCGTGCGAATAGGCGGCGGTGTTAACCATAGGTTTGGTTTGTATGATATGATACTGATTAAAGATAATCATGTCGATTACTCGGGCGGTATTGCCAGGGCTATAGAGAATGCGCATCAATACATATCAACCTTAGGTAAAAAACTGGCTATCGAAATTGAGGTTCGCAACCAGGAAGAATTGGACGAGGTTATCCAAACCGGCGGTGTGGACAGGATCTTGCTGGACAACTTTAACTTTGCTGATTTGAAACAAGCTGTTAACATTATTGAAGGCAGGTATATCACCGAAGCATCGGGCGGTATAACGGTAGATAACGTGCGCGACTATGCAAATTGCGGGGTCGACTATGTTTCTATAGGGGCGTTAACGCATTCTGTTACTTGCCTTGATCTGAGCTTAAAAGCAGTTAAATAGTCTAAACAGTAACAATTTCATAAAGAAATTGCCAATTGCGTTTAAATATGATTAAACTTGTTAGTACAACAATCAATTTATAATATTGCGTTGATATGATTACCCCTTATTCAATTTCAGCGCTAATACTTGCTTATCTGTGTGGTTCTATCCCTACTGCGGTTTGGATAGGGCAGGCGTTTTACGGGGTTGATGTAAGAGAGTATGGCAGCGGTAACGCAGGTGCAACCAATACCTTTAGGGTGTTGGGCAAAAAAGCCGGTATACCCGTAATGCTGCTTGATATTCTGAAAGGCTTTACAGCAACCAACCTGGCTTTCTTTATCGGTGTCACTACTACCGGTGGGGTAAATTCCATCCCCTATACCAATTACGAATTGGCCCTGGGCATTGCTGCGGTAATGGGCCATCTGTTCCCCATATTTGCAGGGTTTAGGGGCGGCAAGGGCATAGCCACCTTATTTGGGATGGTGTTGGCTATCCATTTTCATGCGGCGCTGCTTTGTGTGGTAGTGTTTATAATTATTTTATTATTCTTCCGCTATGTGTCTTTAGGTTCTATCATGGCCGGGTTTACTTATTTAATTGGTGTTACATTCATCTTCCCCAGCAACCGTTCGGTTGTAATATATGGCATGTGTATGTGTTTGCTGATATTGGTGACCCATCAAAAAAATATAGAGCGGTTACTGAAGGGTACAGAGAGTAAAGTAAATCTCTTCAAAAAAAAATTAGCCCAGTTATAACTATATCCAAAACAACTTGTTTATAAGTCTGTTAAATAGTTGAACTTAAAATATACCCCACATGAAAGTAATAAGACCCCTTTTAGTATTATCAGTAATTACATTATTATATACTTGTGCAACAGTGCCGTTAACAGGCCGCAGGCAATTAAGCCTTGTTGGCGATTCTGAGATCAACCAATCGGCTGCGGCAAGTTACTCGCAGTTATTGTCCGATCCTAAAACTAAAGTGATAGCAACAGGTACCGATGCCCAACGCGTAAAACGTATCGGTGCCAAGTTATCAGCAGCTATTGAAAGCTACCTGCAACAAAACGGCTATGCCGATCAGTACAAATTTAACTGGGAGTTTAACCTGATACAAAGTAATGAAGTTAACGCCTGGTGTATGCCTGGCGGTAAAGTTGCTGTTTACAGTGGCATATTACCTGTAACTTTAAATGACGCAGGCTTGGCAACCGTAATGGGACATGAAATAGGCCATGCTATTGCACGCCACTCGGCCGAACGGATGTCGCAACAATTGGCCGCCCAAGCCGGTGGCGCTGCTGTAGGCGCGGCGGCAGGTGGGCAATCGGCCACCAACCAGGCTATCATCAACCAGTTATATGGTATAGGCGGACAATTAACTTTGTTAAAATATTCAAGAAACCAGGAATCAGAAGCTGATAAGTTAGGTTTAACTTTTATGGCGATGGCCGGATATGACCCTAACGAAGCGGTCGCCTTCTGGAAACGGATGGCAGCACAAAGCAAAGGCGGTTCACAGCCCGAGTTTTTAAGCTCCCACCCTGCAGATGCGACCCGGATAGCAGCAATACAAAACGAAATACCGAACGCGATGAAGTATTATCATAAATAATATTTTGTCAAAAACCACCTTTTTAAAAGCTGAATGGAACGACCTCATCATGATAAATTATGAGGTTGATCCGGCTATATTAAAACCATATTTACCCGCCGGCACTGAGCTTGACCTTTGGGAAGGAAAAGCATTGGTAAGCATGGTTGGTTTTATGTTTAATAATACACGGGTGTTAGGCATAAAATGGCCCTTGCACACCAGCTTTGAAGAAGTTAACCTGCGTTTTTATGTGCGTTATTTTGATGGAGATAAATGGAAGCGTGGCGCGGTTTTTATTAGCGAGATAGTGCCAAAATATGCCATTGCTATTATTGCTAATGCGCTTTACAAAGAACACTACAGTCGGTTCCCGATGAGACATTCCGTTACTGCTACTGACGGGCATACCCATTTTTTGTATGAATGGAAGGTAAACGGCAAATGGAATAAATTAGGAGCTACCGTAAACAATAACTTAGCGCCTATACAATCCGGCAGCGCAGAAGAGTTTATTTTTGAGCATTACTGGGGCTATAACCCATGGAGTGATACCGTTACTATGGAATACCAGGTGGAGCATGTTAGCTGGCAGATTGGTACGGTAAGCGATTATGTTTTTGACGCTGATATAGCTACTCTTTATGGTGATGCTTTTGTACCTTATTTGACAGCAAAACCAGTGTCGGTTTTTTATGCTAAAGGATCTGAGATTAAAGTAAGAATGGGGGATAAAATTGGTTCAAAAACCTGATCCAACTTGCCTGAAAAAACCTGATCCAACCGCTTAAAAATTGCTGCTTTGTAATTAATTGATAATCAATTTGTAAGACAATATTGCACATAAAACACTGACCTAAAAGGCGATTCATTTTGATTTATTCATTTTGATCAAAATATTGATTTGCCCTGATCCATTTGATCCACATTCGTATGGATCAAAGAACTAAGCTAAAGTTTGCCCCAAAACCTCTAAAATAGCCTTGGCTTTTAGCAGGCATTCTTCGTATTCCTTTTCAGCATCGGCGTAATAGGTTATGGCTCCTCCGGTATGGAAGGATAGGTACTTATCAACAGAGTTATAGAGCAAGGTTCTTATAACCACATTGAAGTCAAAATCATTATCAGGGCTGAAGTAGCCAATAGCACCCGAGTATATGCCACGCTTGCTGCGCTCATACTGCTCCATCAACCGCATCGAATTGATCTTAGGCGCGCCGGTCATGCTACCCATCGGGAAGGCATTGCGAATAGCCGCTATGGCTGATATCCCGTCCTGCAACTCACACACCACGGTTGATATCATTTGGTGGACCTGGTTAAAGGTGTAGATGCCAAACAGCTCCTCGGTTTTAACCGTACCTGGTTTAGCCGAGTGGGTAAGGTCATTACGCACCAGGTCGACGATCATTACATTTTCCTGCAGCTCCTTGGTGCTGTTATGCAGTTGCTCTTTGATGGCTTCATCCTCGGCTTCGGTAGCGCCGCGCTTGGCAGTGCCCTTAATAGGTTGCGATATCAACTTCTCGTCCCGCTTAGCCAAAAAGCGCTCAGGCGATGCGCAAAGAATATAATTGTCCTGCCACTTATAAAACGTCCCAAACGGCGTCGGCGATACCCGGTTAAGCTGTAAAAACGTAGCAACGGGGTCGATAACAGCACCAT
>JACMRC010000227.1 GCA_014376655.1 Mucilaginibacter sp.
GCAGGTATAGTTAAAGCACGGCACAAGGCAATACCCAGGTGCGCAAAATCACGGCATACACCTTGTCGTTCGGTAACGGTATCAAAAGCTGATGTTTCAGAGTTTGTCGATCCGCTCAGGTATTCCACATTACGGTGGATCCAATCTGTAAGTGCTATAACTTTGGTGAATGGGTTAACAATATCACCGAACATTTTATTGGCCAAACGGTATAACTTGTCCGACTGGCAATAGCGGCTTGGGTATAAGTAGGGAATGATAGTATGGTCAAACTGCGCTACCGGTGTTTCATATTGCCCCTCATAGTCAACCATTTTATAGCAATTGTCTACAGTGGCTTTATAAGTAACTTTTATTTTGCCGAAGTTAGCAACCTCAAACCTAACCGTACGGTTTTCGCCGGCGGTTGCTGGCAGCTCCTCGGTTTTAATGTAAGGGTCAACAATAAACTCTTCGCTTAATACAGTTTGGTGCTGTGTGCGTAAAGCATTGATGTTTAATATCAATGTACTCTCCGACTTCACTACATACTCCATCTCGGTGAATACATTGAATTTCATATAGGGGGTGTTGTTTATGTTAGTTTATCAAATGCAACATTCATCCAATCCTCGGATACATGTTGTAATGCTGCCTTTAGTTCCTCGGCCCATTGGATAGAGATGTTTTCAAGGTCTTTTTTTTCGTATCGTTGCTGAATGATGTTGAAACTGTCTTTTTTATAGATAGCCACATCAATCGGGAAATCTACATTATTTGAGCTTACACGGGTCGAGTCGAACGATAAAAACCCAACCTTTAGCGCCAGCTTTAAACTCGAATCTTCATTTATTGTACGGTTCAATATAGGTTTTCCGTGCCCGGAGTTTCCTATAATAACAAAAGGCGCACCCTGCCCCAACTCAACCCAATTTCCCTCCGGGTATAGTAAAAACAGTTTATGCTCATCATCATCTTTTAACTGCCCGCCAATTATGCTGTGCAGGTCAAAATTAAACCCCGCTTTTTCTAACGATTCCTTATCCTCTTTAACTACCCGCTTTATCTGCTCGCCAAAGGCATTTACAGCTTTGTATAGCTTATTGTAATCTGTAGTTTCTAACAACTCGGTAAAATAAACAATAGCCTTGTCGCGGGTCGACCGTAAGCCGCTGGTCATTATAAAAAGTGAAAAGCCGTCTTTTTGTTCTATCGTAATTTTCTTTTTTACAGTGGTATCAGTTCCGGATGTAATACGTGTATCGGCAATTGCAATCAGGCCCTCTTTAACCTTTATTCCCAGGCAGTAAGTCATATCAATAAATAAGTATTTTAACGGTTGGCAAAGTAAATAAATAATGGGTAGTAAACACTTAAAAATATCCAAAAATGTTACGCTATTATTTCATGCATCATTCATCAAAATAACTTACTTTAGCCTGCACTACGCCGTTACAATCATCTACCCAAAAAACAGGGCGTTTACTTAATGAGGCTACTTTATACCCTTTGCGGTTTAATTATTGCACTACTATGTAGCCAAAACCTTTATGCCCAGCGCAATAGAAACGTACCCATTGCCAAGATATTTACCGACAGCGCTACCAAAAAAACTATAAAAGATACAACGGTACTATCGCCAACAGGCACGCCGCAAAAAGATTTGTACGATTTGATAGCCGAGGCATTCCACAAAAATACCAAACCTGCCGAAGATTCTATCACCTCAAAACCTGTAGTATCTATTGTGCCGGCTATTGGTTATACGTTGGTATCAAAATTAGCCGTGGTGCTTTCGGGCAATGTGGCTTTCCGTACCGGGCCAAATTCAAGGGTATCAACCATTGTGGCCAGTACGTCATACACACAAAACAAACAGTTTAGTATCCCCATACAAACCAGTATCTGGAGCAAAAACAACCAATTTAATTACATTGGCGATTATCGCTATTATAAATATCCGCAAAGCACCTTCGGCCTGGGCAGCAACGCGAATGTTGTCAACGAGAACCCAATGGATTATAACTTCATTAGGTTTTATGAAACGGCCTACCGCCGTATTACCGGCAACTTTTACGCGGGGATAGGTTTTGTGTTTGATGATCATTATAACATAACGGATAAAGGCAATACAAACGGTACCGTGTCTGATTACGCCCTGTACGGTAAATCTTCGCGCTCCATCGCATCTGGCTTTACATATAGTATGTTTTACGACTCGCGCGATAATGGCATCAACCCATCAAAAGGGGGCTATGCGTCTTTACAATACCGCAGCGCGGTTAGGGCTATGGGTAGCACAAGTAATTGGCACTCGCTGATGATAGATGTGCGCAAGTACTTTAAGTTTCCCGCAAACTCTGATAACGTATTAGCGCTATGGAATTTTGACTGGGTGATACTTAATGGTAACCCCGGTTATTTAGATTTGCCAAGCGTTGCCTGGGACGTAAACTCGGCAACGGGGAGGGGATATATCCAGGGCCGTTTCAGGGGTGCGCAAATGTTTTATGGCGAGGCCGAGTACAGGTTCAGGATCTCGGCTAACGGTGTGCTGGGTGGTGTTGTATTTGCCAATTTCGAGTCCCTTTCGGCAGGGCAGGGCACACGCTTACAAAGCATCCAACCGGCATTTGGCCCGGGCTTAAGGATAAAGCTAAACAAGGTGTCAAAAACCAGTATCTCTTTCGATTATGGTTTTGGCAGACAAGGGTCGCAAGGATTATTTATTGACGTAGGCGAAGCATTTTAACTAAGAGTTTACTTGTATATACATTTAAAAGAAATAACTATACACGTTTGAGGAATATTATTAACAGATTCTGTATATTAGCTATGCCAAATAATTAGGATGAAGGTTTATTTTTTTTCAAGGATCAATCAGGCGAGTCGGGAGGCTTTTAGGAGCTATTGCACCCTTCAGAATTTAAAAACTGTAAAAACAATCAGTTTAGTTTACTTCCTTATTAATTTAAGCATCCGTATACTGGGTACGTTTACTAACCTGCCATTTAACAATATTAAAAATGTTGATGAACTGGCAAGGGCAAACATGATAACCACCCTTACATCACCCTTGTTTTACTTTGCCGCACTGGCCCTTATTAAGTACTACGAACGTAACCGAACAGTTAAGTTATTAAGTTATGGATTTGTAATATTGTTTGCCTTGTTTGTTATAACCAACGGCATGCGGGTTACCTTCTTTGCCATGCACAACCCCCGTAATACACTGGTGATGTACCTGGCGGCCCTAACCCTTGCCGGCGTGTTTTTTACGATAGAGTATTTTGAAACGCTGTTTGTTGTTGTTGTAACCGGCACTATTTTTATGCTGGTTATACCAACCTACCAGCCCAATTTTAGTGAGCAATTGTTAAATGACGTAGTGTCGTTTGTGTTGCTGATATTGTATTTCTGTATTTCGCGTTACC
>JACMRC010000228.1 GCA_014376655.1 Mucilaginibacter sp.
AAGGTATAAGCAAATGGTGCTTCATGATCTGGTTGGTTACCCTGGCAGTACTGGCCCATAAAGGTTTCGATATTACGGGCAATGTATTTAGGGTTCCATGGTTTGCTAAACAGTGTGTCTAACTTAGCTTCGAATGGCTTAGCTCCGCCATATAGCTCTATCAATCCCGGCATATCATGCGGCGCGAAGAACGAGACCTGCCATGCGTTTGCTTCCCGATACATATACTCATAGTAAGGGTATTCCGGGTTGAAGTTCTTAACCCAGCTACCATCCTCTAACCTGCCCTGCATAAAGTTATTGGCTTTGTTAAACACGTTCTTATAGTTCTTAGATCGTGCCATCAGGATGCGGTAATTGGCAGTATCACCCAGCTTCTTAGCTATCTGTGCTACCGAGTAATCATCATAAGCGTACTCTAATGTCTTTGAAACACCGGCTGTGCCTTTGCTGCCGGTATTGGCATTAGCAATATCCGGGTCAGGGATATAGCCTTTTGCCAGGTATGGCTCAAGGTACTGCCTGCCACCACCGCGTCCGTTTGGATTAGGCACATTGGCATTGTGTAACAGTATCTGGTAAGTGCCCTTGATGTCAAAGCCGGTAATACCTCTCAGGTAAGCTCCTGCGATGGAAGATGCACCGTGATCACCATGAAAGAAGGTAGGGATGTAGCCCGTCTTATCTCCTTTATCCTTTAACGACTTGATAACATTTAAAGTAACATTAGGCGATACCAACTCCAACAACACATCCTTATTACGGTAGGTATCCCAAAGTGATGGCTCGGTATAATAATCAATACCGGTATTAACAACCTTTTTGTCTATGTCAGTAAAATCGCCATTAACATCGCTGCGCAAAACCGGCCATAGTAACGAGCGATAGAAGCAAGAGTACAACATGGTTTTCTGCTTCTCGGTACCACCTTTAACTTGTATAGCCGACAACTTATTTTGCCATATATCGTGCGCCGCTTTGCGGATAGCGTCAAATGTTTTATCGCCAACCTCTTTCTGTAAGTTCGCCTTAGCGTTATCGGTGCTAACGAATGAGAATCCTATCTTTAGGTAAACGGGTTCTTTACCATCGTTTGCCAGGTGAACAATTGCATTGCCACCTGGCCCGCTTATTTCCCTGCCTCTTACCGTCCTGGTAGTAGTAGTATGGGTGTTTGCAAGGTTGCCAACTTTTGAGTTAAACACGGCATAAAAGTATATGTTCTCGCCACCTTGAAATCCCTTAACAGCATAATCGCCATCCTGGGTTATCTCCCAACTTGACACCCCGCTTAAAGCTTTTGACAGATCGAATAAAACCTGGCGGTCGTTGTTGTCTTTATATTCAAACTTATAATAGGCGCATCTTAAGGTGGAGGTTAATTGAACATTGACTTTATAATCATCCAGGTAAACGCGGTAATAGCCCGGTGATGAGCTTTCATTTTTATGCGAGAACTTGGAGCCTACGGTTGCGCCGGGGCTTGACATAGGCAATACAGGCACGTTACCAAAATTCCAGTGGCCTTTGTTAGTATGGCTAAAAGATACGATGGTAGAGTCTTCATACTCATAACCAGCACCTGCGGGCTGATATTTCGTCATAGGGCTTACCTGCACCATTGCATTTGGCAATGAGCTACCCGGAAAAGTTAACCCGGACCACGGACGCCAGTTATTAGGAGCCACATAGCCTAAAAGCTTAGGGTCGGCTACGGCTTCTGTGCCCACAAAAGTGTTTACATATTTGGTATTATCAGAAACAGTTTGCGCCTTGCCTGCTGTGGCAACAAGCAAAACTATAGTAGCAGCATTTAAAATGCTTTTAATTGAAGTTCTCATTATTAATTGTAATTGATTAGTAGTAATTGGTTAACCAAATATATATAATAACCCCTGCCCGGTATTTTATTATGTTAAAATTGTTACTTACAATTTAACATTTGGGACTATTGACAATCAAATAAAATTAAATACTTTTATCCCCGATGCCCCAAAACGCAACTTTGTAACATCTAAACCTAACAAATGCTTCGGCAACCTACCTTTATGACAAGATCTACCTACCTAACCATCATCATGATGCTGTTTTCTGTTATGCTATTCGCCCAAAACAAATCTGTTTTAAAAGGCGTAGTATTAGACTCCGTTTCAAAATCGCCGGTCGAGTTTGTTACCGTCGCGATAGTTAACGCTAAAGACACCTCGCTGATATCTTACACCATCACCAACAAAAATGGTGTATTCAGCCTTACCGGGCTTCCTGCAAATAAGGAAACTAAACTCATCGTATCATCTATGGGATACAACACTTTCAGAAAGTTGCTTATTTTTAAACCTAATGAAGTTAAGGACTTAGGCGCTTTGTATTTGAATAATAAACTCTTAAATGAGGTAATAGTTAAAGGTGAACGAACGCCTATCATCCAAAAAAAGGACACCTTAGAATTTAACACCGAAGCCTTTAAAACGCGCCCCAACGCAGTGGTTGAGGACCTGTTACGCCTGTTACCCGGTGTACAGGTAAATGTTGACGGTAGTATATTGGTTAACGGCAAAGCTGTTAATAAGATGTTGATCGACGGTAAGCGGTTCTTCGGATCGGACCCAACAGTAGCTACCAAAAACCTGGATGCGGATATGGTTGCAAGTGTACAGGTTTACGACGACCGCGAAGAAGATCCTGATCATAAACTAACTGATTTAGAGGTAGGCAAAATCATTAACCTTAAAATGAAAAGCAAAATCAAGAAAAGCACTATTGGTAAAGTTTTCGCGGGAGTTGGAACAAGGGGTAGGTATGAAGCCGGAGGAATACTAAGCACCTTTAGGGATACGCTGCAAATTAGTGTAATAGGCACTACCAATAACTTAACCAGAACAGGTTTTTCTACAAGTGAGTTAAACGCTATGGGTGGTTTTAACAGATCAGGAGGTGGCGTAGTTAATGATGGCACATTTGGCGGTAATGGTGATGGAGGGATAGAAAAAATGTGGTCGGGCGGGTTTAACATTAATAACGATTATGGCAAGAAGTTAAAAACCAACCTGATGTATTTTTACTATGACTATGTAAAAGATTACGACAGAAAAACACTGAACGAGCAGAATCTAAATCAAACTTTATTAACCTCATTAAATAACAGTGTTTCGCAATTAAGGCAGAAACGGCATACAGTAAGCAGTTTAATTGAATGGGCACCAGACACTGTACAAAAGATAAGATTTGATATACGGCTTGATGTTGCGCCTACAAGTTCTGATGCAAATAGTTTGACAAATACATTTAATACCCAAATACCTAAATTGAGCGACCTGATAACCAGCTCATCAAGTAATAGCCGGGCTGATGCGTTTAACGACAATTTTATGTACTACCGTAAATTAAAAAAAAATGGATCATCGCTTACTATAACTCAAAACTTTTATTTAAAAAAGAATAGCTCTGACGATTACAATTTAAATAATTTAACATCATATACCGTAGCGTTTAACTCGTCTATATTAG
>JACMRC010000229.1 GCA_014376655.1 Mucilaginibacter sp.
AACCAGGTCGAAGTTTTCTTGAATAGGTTTGCCGTTATCATCCAGCAGGTTATCCCTGAAATGGATGGTTTTAACCTCGGCTAATACTAAATTACCGGCACCGGGTCCGTCGCCTAAGGGGATGATCTGTTTAACGATACACTCCAACTGCACCGGCGATTCGGCAACGCGGGGTGGTTTAATATGAATAGATGCCAGTTCTGTTAGGCCTGACTCATGAAACTCATTTACGCCCTTGGGGTATTCGGCGCTGGCTTGGTTTACTTTGTAAACTATGCTATGATCTACAATATTGATGACGCACTCGGCAACTTCCTGTATATTCTCTAAGGTGTGTTTGGTGGTATTATCCCTAACCCTGCGCGCCGGCGAAAACACGCATACCGGCGGGTTGGCGCTAAATAAATTAAAAAAGCTAAACGGACTTAAGTTAACCTTACCATCCTTATCAATAGTTGATACCAATGCTATCGGCCTTGGCGCAATGGCGTGCTGCAGGTAGTTATGTACCTGCCCGGTGCTCATGTCTGCTGTTTCAAAGCTTTTCATTGGTTATTTCTTTTGATTTAGTATAGACCAATCCGTCCCCTCGGCAACCATGATATTGGTAAGTGTACCTAAACCGGCTATATCCATTGTTACCTCATCGCCGGGTTGCAGCCATTGTGCTTTATAGTTTGGGTCGTTGCGCAGGCCGGTTCCGTTTAATTCCAAGAAGCAGCCGGTACCAACCGTGCCCGATCCTATCACATCGCCTGCATACAGGTCGACACCGTATGATGCCCTTTCAATAATCTCGGCGAAGGTCCAATCCATATCAGCCATATTACCTTTTGATACCTGGATGCCGTTTACCTTGCAGGTCATTTCTAAATTATAGGCAGCGCCGGTATGGTCGGGTTTAGGTTCGGTTTTGTATTGTTCTAATTCATCGGGGGTAACCAGCCAGGGGCCAATTACAGTTGCAAAGTCCTTGCCTTTGGCGGGGCCAAGGTTTAGCAGCATTTCTTCCATTTGCAGGGTGCGGGCGCTCAGGTCGTTCATGATCATGTAGCCGGCTATATAGCTGTCGGCATCGTCGGCTTTAATGTTGCGACCAGGCTTGCCAATTACTATGGCTGCTTCCAGCTCAAAGTCAAGTTTATTGAAATGATCGGGCATACAATTGATATCACCCGGGCCGTAAATAGCATTATGGTTGGTAAAATAAAATATAGGGTACTGGTCAAACTCCTTAATCATATCAGCACCACGGTTACGGCGCGCCGACTCTACATGCTGCCTAAAAGCATAGCCGTCCCTGCATGATGTTGGGTTTGGCACCGGCGCCTGTAGTTCATACTGCTCTATCACCCGCGCGTTTATCTGTTTGGCCTTTATCTGCTTTTCTATGCGTTTAACTTTATCCATTAACACTTTACCGCCGTTTAAAAACTCGGTCATGCATTCGGGTAGGATAACTCCACAGGTATTCAGGTCGAAAAGCTGGCCATCAATCATCAGGCCCAGACCCTCGCGGGCGGTGGTTTTATAGGTAACTAATTTCATTTAGGTCTTCTCTTAAAAGGTTGTATCTAAGGCAACAATCCCAATTTCAATAAGTTTGTTGGCCGGTGCAGATACCGCAGGTAATAATTTTATATAAATTTCAGAATTTACTGGCTGACTAACTGTATATCAACATATAATCCGTAAATTGTCCTGTTATATAAATAATTGTAGGATATTGGCCTGTTTGGTGCTAATTATTTATCTCTTTTCCGAATACTTTACTTATGTTAAATAAATTAGATACCGTTGATAAGCAGATCCTGCAAATATTGCAAGACAACGCCCGCATGACCAATAAGGAAATTGGCGAGAAACTACACAAAAGCGCCAGCGCCGTTAACGACCGCATCCGCCGGATGCAGGAGCAAGGGATTATCAAGAAATACGTGGCGGTATTAGACAATAAAAAGATAGACCGCGGGCTGATAGCCTTTACGCACGTACAGCTACGCGACCACAGCAAGGAGACACTAAACTACTTTGAGAATGAGATAGTGAAAGTGCCCGAGGTAATGGAGTGCTACCACATGTCTGGCCAGTACGATTTCATATTGCGCGTGGCGGTTAAGGACCTGGATGCCTACCACCAGTTTTTAATGAACCATTTGTTTGAGACTGTACCCATGGGGGCGCTGCAAAGCACCTTTGTAATGCGCGAGGCTAAGGCCGAAATGGCTTACCCGATAACGCTTTAACTTTTCTTATCCTTTATTAAACAATGTTAATGTATGTTAACAGAAATGGCCTTTTATAAGAGGGCGGTATATCTTCGTTTTAAATAATTGAAGCTATGAAAAGAAAACTAAACCTTATTCTAATACCTATCACACTGGCAGTTGCAGGTATACTATACTTCCAGGTTGATTGGATGATAAAAACCTATAAAGCAGAGTTAAACAAATTAAGTAACGGAAGCGGCACTGCCATGCTTTTTGCGCTCGAAAGATTTAGAAATGAGCAGCGATCTGCCGACTCGACCTACATATATCATAACTTAAAAAAATGGGTGGACACCGTGAAAATGTGTTACATTAATGGTGGCGACTCCCTGCACATCGATTTGGAGTATGTACATACTCAAATTCCAAATCCAAGTATGAAAACCGGCTACTACATGCACGTTAGTCTTTCTTCGCCCGATAAAATTTCAATTATGTCGCCTGGAATATTGAGTGCCGGTAAAATAACTCCGGCAATAATTGCCGCTAATCTAAGAAATGGTCGACTGGATGATTCGCTTAGTAAATTCTTTCATCGAAATAAGATTACCGATGGTAGAGTTATTTATATGCAAACTGGAAAAAGGGAAAACGGCCAGGCTTTTAAATTAGATTCAGCAAAAATTTTGAAGTATTTTAAAACTTTCCTGCAGAAAAATAATGTCACAGATCCTGATAAAAATCCGCCTGTTATTTTGTTTAATCACACGGCACGTTATATGCCCAAGTACGCCCTAACTTATCTGCCGTTTCAGCACAATATATTTCATAAATACCCCGGCAAGAATTTGATAGCTTATTATTTCCCCAATAAACCAGAATGGATAATAACCCAAATAGCTCTGCGGGTTTTTATAGCCGTATTGCTTGTTTTGATATTGATCTTTTCATTTACTTACCTCATCAACATCATCAAACAACAAAAACAACTGGCCGATATTAAAGACGATTTTATTGATAACCTAACCCACGAGTTTAAAACACCTATTGCTACCATATCGGCAGCTATTGAGGGGATGCAG
>JACMRC010000230.1 GCA_014376655.1 Mucilaginibacter sp.
AAATTAGGTGGTTCATACAACTATTATGCTAACTACTATGCTGATTTTAACTTTAGCGCGGTAACAACTTCTGCACCTATCAATACCTGGAAAGTTCCAAACTATGGTTTAGTTGACCTATATGGTGTATTTAAATTTAAATTCGCTGGTTTAGATGCTTCATTAATAAGCAATATAAACAATCTTTTAAATGCCAAATACGTATCTGATGCATTTGACCCTACTAACTCTGGTCAGGCCTCAACATCAACTGTATTTTATGGTATAGGCAGAGTATACTCTACTACTTTAAAAATTAAATTTTAACATATAAAAATTTTAACATGAAAAGAATTTATTATTTACTGGCTTTTGTAGCTGTTGCAACAGCTTTTACAGCCTGTAATCCGTTAGATAAAACTTATAAGGATTTAGGTGACCTGCCTGCACCAACAGGAACTGCGTCAACATCGCTTACGCTTTCTGCTGCTGATTACGGACTTTTACCAAAAGGTCATGGTGCAAAAACAACATTGTACTTTAAAGCTGTTGATACAGCAAAAGTTGACATCCCTTTGATATTAGCTTCAAAATTTCCAAATTATGGCGAGAAATCAACAGCAACGGTGACATATGCAATTACGCCAACTACGCTTAAATTGGACGATTCATTAAACGCAAGTACAACACTTGTGTTGCAATTAACGCCTACAAGCGATTATGTTTACCCTGCTTATAATGGTGCAGCCGGTAATACTTTTCCTGATTTTTCTGCTACATCTGCGATCAACTATTTAAACTATAAGTATCAAGTACCATTGCCAGAAAATTCATTACGTGTAATGACCTACTTATATTTTGAGTCAGGTAAAACTGCAAGCTCTGGTACATTAACAACTGACGCATTTTTATACATGGGAGGAATTTGGACTAAAATTTATCGTATAAATAATGCTCAATATACAAGTGTTGGTAATGGTTTAAATTTTTGGTTTGTTGCTGCAGACGCACCTAACTTGCCCGCTTATTTCAACACATTCTTAAAGGCAGATCCAACTGTTATGTTAACAGCTAAAGTAGGTGATGTTAAGTATGTAAATTACCGTTATTTAACTACTTATCAGAGAGTATTGCCCATGACTTACGATGGTACAAATTGGGTGACAAAGCCAACTATTGTTACGTTGGCGTTTGCTAAAACTAATGGCACTTGGGTAGCTGATAATACAGTTGCTTATACCTTAGTTAAAGCTGATTACACATTAATATCGGCTATACCTGCCGTTGGTAGCGATGCTGCAATAGCAAATCTTGCATCTTTTGGAAATTTTAATATTCAAGGTGGCACAACTTCCTGGACGGATGCTCAAATTAATACTGGCATAGCAGCTTTCTTAAAATCAAAGTTTACAACCGCTGTTACTAATCAAAAATTTGTAGTGTCTTATTCTGCATTTAATGGTGCAAACATTGTGGTAACCAAAACTTTTAAATACGACGGTGCAGCTTTTGTTTACGTTCCGTAATAAAATAAATCTACTAACGAAGAAAGCCGCTCAATTTGAGCGGCTTTCTTCGTTATAACGTTTAAAGTTAGATTTATCTACCAGTGATAGAAATCTATCAGCGCGCCAAAATAACTATCGTTCCAGCCGTCAACCATATCGTCATAATCGGCATCGGGTATATTGGTATGCCTTAATTCGGCAGATGTACCGGCCTTATCCTCATGCAGTTTAATGGTAACTATTGATTCTTCTGCCTGGCCGTCAAAATACCATTGTTGTACTACTTTCTTACCTGGCTCAAATTCTATGTTCTTGCCTAAGATGCTGCCGTCCCACATAGAAAATTCTGATCCGGGTTCGGTCGACATTTCTGCCGTTTCGCCGGTCCACAACTCAATGGTAAGCGGGTTGGTTAACGCTAAATAAACTTCATCGGGCGTAGCCGGAATTATATAATATTTTTTAAAATCTTTCACCTGCGCAATTTAGCTATTTACAGGGCCAATTGGTAATACAGTTTTACCATAAACTTCATTAAGTACCTGGGCAATGCCGGTGTAAATTGCCGATGCACCACAAATAATTCCAACGTAACCTGCGATGTGTTCCCATTCTTCGCTGCCGGTAACGGTTTTAACTACAAGCAGGGCAAAAAGCAGGGTTAACGATCCAAACACAAACTGCAATGCGCGATTAAGTTTCAAAGTGCCAAAAAATAACAGGAAGGTAAATATACCCCACATGCCTAAATAGGCAGCAAATGCGTTAGCCGGTGTTTTATCAACCCAGCCCAATTTAGGCATAACCAGCAGGCCAACTAACGATAACCAAAAGAAGCCATATGAAGTAAATGCGGTTAAGCCAAAGGTGTTGTTTTTTTTAGCTTCAAGAATGCCGGCAATTACTTGAGCCAATCCCCCATAAAAAATACCCATGGCAAATATCATAGAATTCATAGGAAAAAAGCCGGCATTGTGCAGGTTTAGTAAAACGGTGGTCATACCAAAGGCGCATAGCCCTAAAGGTGCAGGATTGGCAATGCCATCCTTAACAGGTGCAATTGTTGTCATAAAGTGTTAGTTTTAGTTGGTTTATAGATGCAATTTAAATGATTTATAATCATTTGCAAATATTAAAACCGATTTAGGATTTTAACGTTAACCTTTCGGGATGCAAAAGTTAGTATTAATGCGCCATGGTGAAAGTGTATGGAACCAGGAAAATCGTTTTACAGGCTGGACCGATGTTGATCTATCGGCCGAAGGGTATGAGCAAGCTAAACGGGCCGGGCAGCTGCTTAAAAAACATGGCTATAATTTTGATGTTGGATATACGTCTGTTTTAAAAAGATGCATTAAAACATTACATATTGTATTAGAAGAGCTTGATCATTTATGGATCCCGGTCGAAAAATCATGGCGGCTAAATGAGCGTTTCTATGGCGCTTTGCAAGGATTAAATAAGCAGGAAACTATAGCCAAATATGGTGTAGACCAGGTGCAGAAATGGCGCCGCGACCCTAATGAAGACCCGCCGCCTGTTACTAAGGATGATGAACGATATCCCGGAAACGACATCAGGTACAAAAGCCTTACCGAGCAAGAATTACCACTAACAGAAAACTTAAGCCAAACAATGGACAGGGTATTGCCCTTGTGGAATGATGCCATAGTGCCAGCCATAAAAAGGGGCGAAAAGGTAATAGTTTGCGCACATGGTAACAGTTTACGGGCGTTAATTAAATACATTGACAACCTTAATGATGAGGACGTTACCAAGCTGGAGATACCCACAGCTACACCATTGGTGTATGAATTAGATGACGACTTAAACAGGCTGCGACATTACTACCTGTAATAATAGTAACTTATTTGTTACGCAGTTAAATGTACGCAGGGTTTGTAATCTGACGTTTGGAAACTACATTAGCTGTTATTATAACATCTGCAAACCAAATGAAAAGGCTTTTAGGATTACTACTTATTTTTTCACTATTTACAGTTACGGCCTTTGCACAAAGTGCCGATGAAAAAGCTATAGCGGGCCAGGTAGAAGTATTGCGTAAAGCAATGATAGCCGGGGATAGGGCAAGCCTTAATGATGTTATGGCCGACCAATTAAGTTATGGTCATTCGTTTGACTATACGCAAAATAAGGTCCAGTTTATTGATGCACTTGTAACCGGCAAAGCAGCATTTACCAAAATAGACATTAAGGATCAAAAGATTTCTGTTGATGGCAATACAGCTATTGTAAGACATAAGTTTATTGCCGACACCAACGATAATGGCAAAACAAACAGTGTAGCCTTAGGTGTATTGCAGGTTTGGAAAAAGATTAACAACAAATGGCAGCTGTATGCAAGGCAGGGTTATAAATTACCTAATCAGCCTAAGTAAATATTAACCTTCGCTTTTATAAAGTTCACCTGCTTTTTCGGCAGATAACTTTATTCCCTTTATCATAGCCGAACTGAAGCCGTTATGCTCCATTTCATTTAAACCGGCTATTGTACAACCTTTTGGCGAAGTTACCTTATCAATTTCCTGTTCGGGATGAGATGCTAATTGTAGTAACAAGTTTGCCGCACCCTTAGCTGTTTGTGCAGCCATTTTAAGTGCGTCATGTGCATGAAAGCCTATCTCGGTACCACCTTGTGATGCAGCACGAACAGAGCGCAGAAAAAACGCGATACCGCAAGCGCAAAGTGCGGTAGCGGCAGTCATTAACTCCTCGTTTATCTGGATAGTAACGCCCACGGTATCAAATAATGATTTTACCAGGTTAACATTTTTTGGTGTACCATTATCGGTTGCTATACAAGTCATTGAATCGCCAATGGCTATAGCCGTATTAGGCATTGCGCGAATAACCTGTACATTCATTTCTAATTGTTGGCGGATATCCACGCAGCTAACGCCTGATATTACAGAAACCAGGAACTGCTTTTCTGATTTTATGGCCGGCTTAATTTCAGCCAGCAACTTATTTAACTGTTGTGGTAGTACCGCCAGTATCACTATATCAGCCTTTTTAGCTGCTTTTGTATTGTTATTGGTAGTTTGATACCCTAAGGCGGCATATTCCTCCAGTGCATCTAAATTACGGCGTGTTAAAGTAATTTGCTGAGGTTTGCAAATTCCTGATTTTACAAGCCCTTTAGCTAATGATAAACCAATATTACCGCTGCCTAAAATGGCTATATGTTGTTGCGAGTTCATGTCGTTTTACTTAATCGAGTGCCAAATGGCTTACTGTTTTTCAGTTCGCCTAAATCAGCAGAGTGGCCTATAACTACCGCTTTAACCCCACAGGCAATTGCTGTAAAGGCATTGTCAAGTTTAGGCAGCATTCCGCTGTGTATTATTTGTTGTTTCTTTAACTCCTCGTACCTAACCGGGTCAATATCCCTTATTATCGAGTCATCATCATTTATATCCATTAATACACCTTTCTTTTCAAAGCAGTATATTAACGTAGTTTCAAACTTTGCCGATAATGCAACCGCCAGCGCAGAAGCAATAGTATCAGCATTGGTATTTAGCATTTGTCCATCACCGTCATGCGTTAACGCACTAAAAACAGGGGTGAAGCCTGCATCCATTAATTTGGCAATACCTGTGCTGTCTACCGATTTTTGATCTATATCGCCCACAAATCCATAGTCAATAGTTTTTACAGGGCGTTTTTTTGTACGGATAAAATTACCGTCGGCACCTGTTAATCCTATGGCGTTTGTGCCGAAACGCTGCAACTGGGCAACTATATTTTTATTAATGAGCCCGCCATAAACCATTGTCACTACGCGCAGTGTTTCAATATCGGTTATGCGGCGGCCGTCAACAAGCTTAGTCTCAATACCCAATGTTTCAGAAAGTTGCGTTGCTACCTTACCGCCACCATGCACCAATATCTTATAACCTTGTAGCGCGGTAAAATCTTTTAAAAAATGGTATAGATTTTCTGAATTATCAATGACATTTCCACCAATTTTAATAATATGTAAGGTTTTCATGTCGTCTTAATGATAATTCATTACAAATTTAACTAATTATTGATCAAAATGGTATGCTTTTGATAAGAAATAGTGCTAAAGTTTGTTTAACGTATAAAAGAGTTATATAACTTATAAAATAGTTGTATAACTGAAAAGTACGTTATATATTTGATTTATGGAAGAATTAACAAAAACAGAAGAGCGGGTGATGCAAGTTTTATGGGACCTTAAACAATGTTTTGTAAAGGATATCATAGATGCCCTGCCTGATGATCCTAAACCACCTTATAATACCATATCGTCTGTTGTACGGTTGTTAGAGAAAAAAGGATATGTAGGCTATAAAGCCTATGGCAAAACTTACGAATATTTCCCATTGATATCTAAACCAGAGTATCGTAAAACATTCTTTAAAAAAATGATTTCCGGTTATTTCGATAACTCTGTAGAGAGCCTGCTATCATTTATGGTGAAAGAAGAGCAACTAAGCGAGGCTGATATAAATAAGATAAAAGACATCATCAATAAAAATAAATAATATGAGCGCACTTATTTACTTGCTACAGGTTAGTGCCTGCATGGGCTTATTTTACGGGTTTTATAACCTGATGTTAAGCCGACTTACTTTCTTTACCATTAACAGGTGGTATTTGGTTGTTACGCTGGTTTTAAGTTTTGTTATACCATTGCTTACCATAACGATAAGGTCTGATTCTGCACCTATTATGAAAGGGGCTGTATATGTAAATCAATTGCAAACCTTCCAGCCGCAGGAGCCGTTAACTTCGGCCTCCCAACATATCATACAGCCTGCAATTAACTGGATTGACATATTAAAAATGATTTACCTGTTAGCAGTTGTGGCTTTATTTGTAAAGCTGATAATAATGCTCGCAGGTTTCTTCGCTAACATAAAAAGCAAAAAGAGCACAAAGATTGGCAACGTCCATATTTTACACGGGGATAAAAAACTAAACAACGGATCGTTCTTGAATTACATTTTTTTAAATGACGACGAGTTGAGTCCCGAGGAGATGCAACAGATAATAGAACATGAGATGTTGCACGTTAAACTGCT
>JACMRC010000231.1 GCA_014376655.1 Mucilaginibacter sp.
AAAGCACTATCAATTTCGGCAGGCGAAAAATCGCCTTCGGGGCCAATCAGTATCAAATATTTACCCGGCTTAGTATGCTCGGTGCTTAAGTTTGTTTTCTCACTATCCTCACAATGGGCAATAAATTTTTGGCCATCAAAAGGCTGTACTAAAAACTTGCTTAAAGCTATCGGTTCATTTAAAACCGGGTGATACGCTTTTAAAGATTGCTTTATTGCGGCGGTTATAATTTTATTCAAACGCTCGGTTTTTGCTTCTTTACGTTCAGATCGCTGGCATATAATTAACGATATTTCATCAATGCCTATCTCGGTAGCTTTTTCAAGGAACCACTCTAAACGGTCAAGATTTTTTGTTGGAGCTATCGCGATGTGGAGGTAATGATTACGCTTACTATACTCGGTTACAACATTGGTAATTTGCAGGATGGTTCTTTTAGGATGCGCGTCCTTAATTTGGGCAGTATACAAGCCGCCTTTACCATCAATTAGCTGTACCTCTGCTCCTACCTCTAAACGTAAAACGCGTACGGCATGCTTGCTTTCTTCTTCGTTAAGAAAGTACTGGGGATGTGATGGGGCAATATCTGGTGTGTAAAAAAGATGCATTTTTTAGAATCAAGAGTCGAGAATCAAGAATCAAGAATCAAGACTGGAAATTTTTGCTGATTGTGCAGTCTTAATTCCTGCTTCTTGTTTCTTACTTCTAATTAATGTAAATCTACTGTATCTTCTTCATTTAGCAATAGTTCCAGCTTAACCGATTCAATATTTTGGTCGGATTTTTTTAGTACGATAATGTTGTAACCGTTTGATTCTTTTTGCTCGCCAACATCGGGGATCTTACCAAAGATATCGCCTAACCAACCTGATACGGTATCAAAGTCACCATCCTCGGGCAAGTCATGCGGCAAGTGGCCGTTTACATCATATATAGGTGCAAGGGCATTTACTATAAACTCGCGGTCGTTAAGCGCTTCAACAATTGGCTTTTCCTCGTCATACTCATCCTGGATCTCTCCTACCAATTCTTCAACAATATCTTCAAGTGTAACCATACCTGCCGTGCCGCCAAATTCGTCAGATACAATAGCTATCTGGATGCGTTTTTGCTGCAGTTCGGCCATCAGGTCGTTTATCTTTTTGGTTTCGGGGATAAAGTATGGCTTGCGGATAATGTTTTTTAGCACGATCTCTTCATTACGTGCCAATAAAGGCAAAACATCTTTGGCATGTACTATACCAACTATTTTATCAATTACCTCATCATAAACCGGTATACGC
The DNA here is from genome assembly GCA_014376655.1 of Mucilaginibacter sp. Lineage (GTDB taxonomy): Bacteria > Bacteroidota > Bacteroidia > Sphingobacteriales > Sphingobacteriaceae > Mucilaginibacter. The sequence continues at coordinate 1,284 of JACMRC010000231.1, forward strand.
GAATAACCTTCTGTTATCAAAACCTCCAATAATTCCTCCTTGGTAGCATTAACTTCAATACCCGATATTTTAGTGCGGGGGATCATGATGTTTTTAACAACGCGCTCGTTAAAATCAAATACGTTTTGGATAAGCTCATGCTCGGTCGAATCTAACGCGCCGGTTTCTTTACCTTGTTCCAAAAGATATTGTAACTCCTCTGAACTATGGTGTGTTTCGCCTTGTACAGCATTAATGCCTAATGACTTTAAAATAAAGTTAGCAAAGTTGTTAAGCAGCCAGATTATAGGCTTAAACATCACAAAGAATATACGCAACGGTGCAGATATTGCCAATGCTGTACGCACGGAACTTTGTATGGCCAGCCTTTTAGGTGCTAATTCCCCAAAAACAATGCTGAGCACTGTGATCACAATAAACGCGAATACATGGCTTGTGTTAATAATCAGTACAGACTTTATCTCTACGCCAAACATTTTAAACATGTTCAGCATCACACGGGTAAATACGTCTTCACCAACTACACCCAAGCCCAGTGACGCTATAGTTATGCCTAATTGTGTTGCAGCCAGGTAACCCGACAGATTAGCCATTATACTACGGGTAAGCCGTGCAACGCGACTACCAGTTTTTACTTTTAATTCGATTTGCGAACTACGAACGCGGACCAACGCAAATTCTGCAGCCACAAAAAAGCCGTTCAGGAAAACCAGGAATATGGTTAATACAATATAATATCCGTTTACGTAGAGGTCAGGAGGTGCCATCAATTAATTATTGGTAAACAGGGAAAGTAGACTTATATAGCTCAATACTTTCGTTAATTACTTTCCAGGCGTATTTCTTACCAAGCATGTGCTCGATAGTTACGTTTTTATCTTCCAGTATTTTATAGTCTTTAAAGAAACGTACTATCTCTTTCATAGCATGCGGCGGCAGCTCTTGTAAATCGTTAATATAATTTACAGACATGTCGTTTTTTGCTACCGCGATAATTTTATCATCCTGCTCGCCATTATCAACCATGTGCATTACGCCAACTATCTTAGCTTCAATGATCGACATCGGGAACACATCGATAGAACATAATACCAATATATCCAACGGATCTTTATCATCACAATAAGTTTGCGGAATAAAGCCATAGTTTGCAGGGTACATTACTGATGAAAACAATACCCTATCCAGCTTTAATAAGCCCGACTCTTTATCAATTTCATATTTTGCTTTTGAGCCTTTAGGGATCTCAATTACAGCATTTACAAATTCAGGAATGTTATCGCCCGGCGAAACCTGGTGCCATGGATGTTGTGTACTCATTTATATATTATATTTATTATTCGCTTTTTACCAATCGCTTTTTTAAGAAAGCAATAACCAGCGGAATTGTTGTTATTATTATTAATCCGATAACTACGTATTCAAGGTAGTCTTTTATTTGCGGGTATCGTCTGCCTAAAAAGTAACCCGATAAAATAAATGTATTTACCCAGGCTATACTACCGGCTAAATTGTATATGGTAAACTTTTTAAAGTCTACTTTAACTACGCCTGCAAAGATAGGGGCAAAAGTTCTTATTATTGGGAAAAATCTGCCTAAAACTAATGCCATGCCGCCATGTTTGGCATAAAACTCTTCGGCTATGATAACATAGCGCTTTTTAAAGAACAATGAATCGTTTTTGTTGAATAGCATGGGCCCCGTTCGGTAACCAAACCAATAGCCTGTATAATTGCCCAAAACCCCTGCTAATATCACTGATAATATCAGTGTGCCTAATGACACATCTATCATCCCGGATGAGCACAGTAACCCCGCCATGAATAGTAAATAATCACCGGGCAAAAAGAAACCGAAAAAAAGACCTGTTTCAGCAAAAACTACAATAAGCAGGAAATAAAACCCTCCCTTACTTAAAATGGATTGAGCGTCCGTTAAATTTTGCAGGTGTTCCCAAAAATTTTCCATTCACTATATTTGTAAAACTACAAATATTAAATTAAAATTTGTGGAGATTTTGATGGCACATCAAATAAGGCCGCTTACCATTTGCGGGTATACTCCAATTACTATTGTTGCCAGGGCCGCAAAGCCTAATACAAAAACATAGTATGGCGGCACTGCTATCTGCTCGCGCTCTGCACTGCGGAAATACATGGCCACAATAACCCTGAAGTAATAGAAGATGCTGATGATGGCATTTATAACAGCTATTACAAGCAACACAATATGATATTGAGACATTACCATGTTAAAGGCAAAAAACTTACCTATAAAGCCTGCAGTAAGCGGTATGCCCGCTAATGATAGCATGGCTATTGTTAATACAAATGCCAGGAATGGATTCTTCTTACCCAAGCCGTTAAAGCTGTCAAAGCTATCGCTGTTGGTTTCTTGCTGAATCAGTATCAGCGCGCCAAAAGCAATAATAGATGCAATAGAATAAGCTGTAGCATAAACCAATATAGTGTTGGCAGAGTTTGCGCCTAAAGCCACAATTGCGAACAATAAATATCCAGCATGCGAGATACTTGAATAAGCCAGCATCCGTTTAAAGCTTTGCTGATATAAAGCGGTAATGTTCCCTACAAATAAGGTTATGATCGCGATAGCAATTAACCCCGGTTGCCAAATATTGGTTATTAACGGGAAGCAGGTAGCAAACAAGCGCAGGAACGCGGCAAAGCTGGCTGTTTTTGCAACTGTTGACATGAACGCGGTTATTAATGATGGCGAACCTTCGTAAACGTCGGGTGTCCAGAAATGAAATGGGGCCACACCTACTTTAAAGCATAAACCAACAATAACTAATATCACACCTGTACAAAGCAGTGGCGAAATTGCTTGATGTGTTATTACGTAGTTCTGAATGTTTTCTAAACCAAATGAGCCACTTGAACCATAAATCAATGTAAAGCCAAACAATAAGAAACCGGTTGAAAATGCGCCCATCAGGAAGTATTTTAACGCCGCTTCGTTTGATGCAAAATCATTCTTTTTAATACCCGCCAATATATACAAGCTTACCGACATGATCTCGATACCGATAAACAACATGGTTAAATTATAGTATGATACCATTACAATTATCCCCGCAAGGGAGAATAAAATAATAGCATAATACTCGGCTATATGGTTGCTTATCTTTTCGAAATAACCTTTAGAAAGTAGTAGTATTAATATAGTAGACAGAATAGCTACCGCCGAAAAAGCGATAGAGAAGTTATTGAACAACATCATGCCATGGTAGATGGGCACTGCACCGTCGTTCCATTGTGCTACTGCTAAGCCTAATGCAACAAGCAACCCAACAATAGTTACGGGCAGCAACGCTTTTTGCATTTTATATAAACCTAAATACAAAAGCACTATAGGTAAAACAGATATGACAATTAAAGTATTCATGATTAAAACTTACCTGATATTTTTACAGTGTTCACTAAATTTTCGACCGCGGCTGCAGATATATGCAGTAAAGGCTGCGGGTATACGCCTAAACCTATTATTAATACACAGATTATAACCAGCACTATTTTCTCTGACCCATGGATATCTGCAAACTTAGCAGTTAGCTCATTGGTTGTACCCTGCATTACATTTTTGTACATACGCAGCATATACACTGCTCCAAAAATGATAGTAAGGCCGGCCACAGCAGCAAACCATATATTAAATTGATAAACACCGTTTAATAATAAAAACTCGCCTATAAAACCGTTGGTTAATGGTAAGGCAACTGTACCCAGTACAATAATTAAAAATTTAACAGCAAATTGCGGCGCAACTTTAGCAATACCGCCTAACTGACCGATATCGCGTGTACCTAAACGGGTGCTGATGATATCCCAGATAAAGAACATACCTACAACGTTAATACCATGGCTTACCATTTGTATCATAGCACCTTGTACACCCTGCGTGTTCCAGGCAAAAATACCGGCGGCAATTAAACCAACGTGGGCTATTGATGAATATGCTATCAAACGTTTACCGTCGGTTTGTTTAAATGCAATTATTGATGCGTACACAACACCTATTACAGCTAATACCATAATTACAGTTTGCCAGGTTATAAAACCAACAGGTGCAATTGGGATCATCCACCTGATAACGCCGTATATACCCATTTTTAGCATGATACCGGCTAACATCATAGTACCGGCTGTTGGTGCTTCGGTATAAGTATCGGGTTGCCAGGTGTGGAACGGGAACAACGGCATCTTGATGGCAAAGGCCAGGAAGAATGCCCAGAATATAAGCGTCTGGTGGCCCTCGGTTAGTTTTGCGCTGGCGTAAAATTCATGCAGGTCATAAGTTTGGCCTGCTGATTGAAAGTACATGTAAATGATAGCCAACAACATAAACAGCGAACCTGCAAATGTGTAAATGAAGAATTTTATAGTGATACGAATCCTGTTTTCGCCGCCCCAAAGCGAGCAGATAAAATAGATAGGTATCAATGCTGCTTCCCATCCTACGTAGAATAAGAAACCGTCTAATGCGGTAAATACAACCAGCAGACCGGCCTGCATAAACAATATCAACGCATAAAAAACATTGGCGTTTTTATATTGATGTTTGTAAGTGGTTAAAATAATAAGTGGAACAAGTACGGTAGTTAATAATACCATAACCATGCTTATACCATCAATACCTGCATTAAAGTAAGCGCCTATTTGTGGGATCCACGGAGCGTTAACTTCAAATTGTATGCTTGCATCGGGTACAAACTGAGCCAGGAATATACCTGCAATTGCCAGTTCAATAACAGCGAAAAATAATGCCGCGTGTTTAGCCGTTTCGTTCTTAAACAGAAGAACAACAAGCGCCGCAAGTACCGGCAAAAATATTAATATACTAACCGTCATTTTATATTGTAAACAATTTTAAACTATATAGTAAAATGGCAACAATGCCAGCAACCATCATAAATATGTAGAACCCTACGTTACCGGTTTGCAGTAAGCGTAAGCCTTTGCTTGATTCAACCGCGCTTTTACCTATTCCGTTAACCAAACCATCAATACCTAAACGGTCAACCACATTATAGAAGAACACTGACAGTGCATCCAGCGGTTTACGAATTAGGAAATCATATATCTCATCGACATAAAATTTGTTGTATGATAGGTTGGCCAAAACGCCACGTTCTTGTGTATCCTCAACAGGTACATGCGCACCTTTAACGTATTTAAAGTAAGCGTATATCATAGCGGCTAAAGCACCTGCTACAGATGTTGCCATCAAAGCCCATTCGGTAGCATGGCTTAATTCATGCTCGCCTAATATTTTACGTGATTCCTCAAATACAGGTGCAAGGTAAGCGCCTAATTCGTGATGGCCACCCATTACTGCAGGTACACCTATCATACCGCCAATGGCTGATAAAATAGCCAATACAATCAATGGTATAGTCATACTTGGCGGCGACTCGTGTAAATGATGCTCCTGTTCATGCGTTCCGCGGAATTTACCCCAGAAAGTAAGGTACATCATCCTGAACATATAGAATGAAGTTAACATAGCGGTAATTACACCTATCACATAAAACGTAACGCTATGTGCATAAGCTGCTGCTAATATTTCGTCTTTAGAGAAGAAACCAGAGAATGGCGGGATACCTGCAATAGCGATGGTACCAACCAACATGGTCACGAAAGTAATTTTGATTTTGCCTGCTAAGCCCCCCATTTTGCGCATATCCTGTTCGCCGCCCATTGCGTGGATTACAGACCCTGCACCCAAGAATAATAACGCTTTAAAGAATGCGTGCGTTAATACGTGGAAAAAAGATCCGGTATAAGCACCAACGCCTAAACCCAAAAACATATAGCCTAATTGCGATACGGTTGAGTAGGCCAATACTTTCTTAATATCAGTTTGTGTTAAGGCAATTAATGCCGCGAACGCTGCTGTTAACAATCCAATAATCGCAATAACCTCCATTGTTTGCGGAGCCATTGTGAAGAGGATGTTTGAGCGTGCTATCATATAGACACCTGCTGTAACCATGGTAGCGGCGTGTATTAACGCAGATACCGGTGTTGGGCCTGCCATCGCATCAGGCAACCAGGTAAATAATGGCAACTGTGCCGATTTACCTACCGCGCCAATAAACAACAATAAAGTTATCAATACAAATGGTGCAGTTGGAGTGGTTAAAGCTTTACCGAAAACATCAGCATACGCTATGCTGCCAAATGTGTGGAATATCAAGAATATGCCGATCAAGAAACCTAAATCGCCAATACGGTTCATAACGAATGCCTTCTTCGCTGCATCTGCATAGCATGGGTTGGTATACCAGAAACCCATCAACAAGTATGTACAATGCCCTACGCCTTCCCAACCAATAAACATGATCAGGTAGTTTGATCCCATCACTAATAAAAGCATGAAGAAAACAAACAGGTTTAAGTAAGCGAAGAACTTGCCAAAGCCGTCATCATCATGCATATAGCCTACCGAATACAGGTGAATTAAAAATCCCACCCCGGTAATGATCAGCAACATAATTGAGCTTAACTGATCGACCAAAAACGCGAAATGAACCTGTAATGATCCTACAGTGAACCAATTAAATACATCGACATTAATAGGCTGACCGGTTGATTTTACCTGGCAGAAAGCAGCTACACTTAAACCAAATGATAGCAATATCATAAGGCTTGCAATAAAGCCAATAACGCCTTTTGATAGTGTATTGCGGCCAAGGCCGTTAATAACGAAACCGGCTAACGGTAATAAAGGAATAAGCCAGATGTATTTCTCCATATTTTTTGCCCCCTAACCCCCTAAAGGGGGAACAAGAGTTTGTTTATTGTTTACTATTTATTTATACGCACCTCTAACTCCCCCTTCAGGGGGCTGGGGGGCTTTACCATTTCAATCTATTCAGCACGTTAATGTCTATCGAGTTTGTGTTGCGATAGATCATTACAATTATAGCCAGGCCTATTGCTACCTCGGCAGCGGCCAGGGCCATTATAAAAAATACAAATACTTGCCCGCTGGCATCGCCTAAGTAAACAGAGAATGCTGTTAGCAACAGGTTCACCGCATTAAGCATCAACTCGACCGACATAAATATTACGATAGCGTTACGGCGCACTAATACCCCTATCACGCCTATCGAAAATATGATCGCGCTTAATAGGATATAATTATTAAGCGGTATAAAGTGCATTGTGTTTGCTATATTTTGCATTATACAGTTGGTTTAGGGTCTTTAGTAGCCAATAAAACAGCACCAACCATTGCTGATAAAAGCAATACAGATGATACCTCGAAAGGCAATAAATACTCGTTAAACAATGTTTTTCCTAAGTTTTTTACCAGGCCCAGGTTTGGGTCTTTAAGTACAACCGGGTCAGATAACCCTAATGCCCGTGTAGCTGCTATAATAGTCACCAAAAAACAACCACCACCAATTACGGCTGCAATTTTTACCAGGTTTGATTTGGGTTGTTCGCTCTCCTTATTCAAGTTCATCAACATCAACGTATACAGGAATAGTACCAGTATGGCCCCCATGTAAACTATAAAGTTTACAATAGCTAAAAACTGCGCGTTTAATAAGATGTAATGAATAGTGAACGTAAAAAACGTTAGTATCAGATAAAGTATGCTATGCACCGGACTTTTGGCAGTAATTACCAAAATGGAGAAGAATACGGATAAAAATGCGATGAAGTAAAATGTATTCATTGTTATATTACAAAATACTCTGACCCCCAAAATCGGGATGGGCAAAGGTATAAAACTTCTTTATTGATTTAACGGGGCCTCAACTAATTTGTCTTTGCCGTAAATAAAATCTTTTCTTAAATAATCAGACGGCACTATGTCGCCATCTAAATAGATAGCTTCTTTAGGGCAGGCTTCTTCGCAAAGGCCGCAAAAAATGCAACGCAGCATGTTTATCTCGTAAACAGCGGCATATTTTTCTTCGCGATATAAATTTTCTTCACCCGGCTGGCGCTCTGCAGCTGTCATGGTAATGGCTTCGGCAGGGCATGATAGTGCGCATAAGCCGCAAGCGGTGCAACGCTCTTTACCATTTTCATCGCGTTTAAGCGAGTGCATACCACGGAAATTCTCAGAGAACTCACGTTTTTCATCAGGATAAGCAATGGTTACCGGCTTCTTAAAAAAGTGGCTCATGGTAATTGCCAGGCCTTTTATTATAGCTGGCAGGTAAGCACGCTCTAAAAGATTCAGGGGCTTATTATCAACTAATTTTCTTTTATTACTTAACGGTTCCATCTTATCTGTTTATTAAAGTAATAACAATACCGGTTACAACAATGTTAGCTATAGCCCACGGAATTAAAGTTTTCCAGCCCAGGTCCATCAACTGATCATAACGGAAACGCGGGATTGTCCAGCGTACCCACATGAAGAAGAATATGAATAAAAATATCTTAGCGAACATTAAAACAACACCCAATATTACGGCAACATTTGGGCCCGCATGGGCAGCCATCCAATCCATAAACGGATAGTTGTAAGCACCCCAATAAAGCGTAACCATTACCGCCGAAGAGATAAACATGTTAATGTATTCGGCAAAAAGGTAAAAACCTAATTTCATTGATGAGTACTCGGTATGGTAACCACCAACCAACTCGGTTTCGCACTCGGGTAAGTCAAATGGCGAGCGGTTAGTTTCGGCAAAAGCACAAATCAGGAACAGTATAAAACCAACCGGCTGATATATTATATTCCAGTGCCAGCTATGTTGTTGCTCGGCAATTTCGCGTAAGCTTAAAGTACCTGTAACCAATAATAAAGCGATGATGGACAAGCCCATCGAAATTTCATAACTGATATTTTGCGATGCCGCGCGGATAGCGCCTAATAAAGAGTATTTATTGTTTGATGCCCAGCCACCTATCATTACACCATATACGCCTAATGATACTACACCGAAGATGTAAAGAATCCCCACATTAATATCAGCAACCTGCAAGTCTATAACATGTGTACCTATTACCAATTGCTGACCCCAGGGGATAACTGCCGAGCCTATGCAGGCTGTAAGGATAGCTAATGACGGGCCTACAATAAACAGGAAGCCACTGGCATTGGTTGGGATGATCTCTTCTTTCAAAAACATCTTACCACCATCGGCCAAAGGCTGTAATATGCCCCATGGGCCGGCACGGTTAGGGCCAACACG